>JAIRUB010000246.1 GCA_031254635.1 Prevotellaceae bacterium
CCGTATAGTATAACGCATATACAGAAAATCATCGCCTGTGGGTGATATTCCTGAATGTTGCGGCTCCTCCGGAATAAAATACAGACCCGACGCTGTGGGTTGCAAGGTATTGCCGTAATTCATAAGAATATAAGCATCCAATAAACGCTGTTCTACTGCATCGGCTGATTCGTTCACTTCTTTGGCGCATGAAGTAAGCAGTAAAATAGCGCCGGCTAAGAATAATAGATAATTTATTTTTTTCATATTTAATTATTTTTTACAACATTCAACATTAGTATTTCAAATTTTACCGGTGTATATGGAGGTAAAATCCCTACGCTCATATTACCATAAGCTTGTTCGCCGGTAAGCAGGATTTCTGCTTTTTCATTGGTTTTCATTCCCAAAAATCCTTTTTCCAAGCCATTTATATAATGCCCCACACCTAAAATTCCTTTTTCAGGATATAAGCCCGTACTATCATAAGGCACATCAGTATTAAAATTCCTTGCTCTATAATGAAAGATTACAGAATCGCCGGAGGTAGCTTCATTTCCTGTACCGCTAATAAACACCAAGCGATATACACCATTATTAAAAAACACACTGTCAGCTTGTAAAGAACCCTTATCTATCAGTCTATTGATGTAATTCTCAATAGTTTGTTCCTGTCGCGCCAATTGATCTTTAAGGCTTTCGGCGGTACAAGCAGTCAACAATAATACTGCTAAAGTTAAACTATATGTACTTTCCCATTTCATTTTTTAATTGACATTTAAAATATCTACTTCAAAAATCAAGGCTGCACGAAGTGGAACCTTATCTCTATCGCCTGACAGGCCGTAAGCCATGTGGAAAGGGAAGATAAAGCGCAATTGAGCGCCTTCGCGCCTACCTAACAAACCTTGGTGCAAACCTGCAATTTCCTCCGTTTTATTTATTTTAAAAGAACGTATTTGATTTTCATAACATACCGTGCCGTCCAACAATTGTATCTTGCATAATAACTCGACGGTTGAGTTATCCTGAATTTTTTTCCCCTGCCCCTCATTAATCACCATACTATAATAACCTTCAGGGTGATAATTCATTTTCCAGTTTTTTTTGCATATCAGCGCTTCAATATTATCCGTTTCTTTTTCAACCAATTGCCGGTTCACCTCGGTTAATGTCTCTGTTTCAAACGAAGAAGTCACTTGTTTTACTGCCTCGCGAGGCTCGTTCGAAGAGCAAGAACAGCAAAGCAGCAATAGCATACACAGATTATATAGGCGCCAATAATGCATCTTTATAATTTCCCAATTGAGTAACAAAAAAGGCTGCTGCATCCTTCAAAGAACAATTTAGCCGGCCGCCGGCTGCGTTACGATGCCCTCCACCATTAAAATGTTTCCGCGCAAAATCATTCACCAAAAAATCGCCTCTGGAACGGAAGGAAAAACGAATAGAGCCATCTTGTTGCTCAGACATATAAGCTGACAATTTCATTTTTGCAATATTCAACGGGTAGTTTACAAAGCTTTCTGTATCGCCGGGTTGAAAATTAAAGCGGTTTAACTCTGCCAATGATAAGGCTACATAAGCAGCCCTATACTCCGGAAGTATCACCATATTTTCCAAGGCATAACCCAAAAGCTTCATTCTTAAGGGAGAAAAATTGTCATAAACAGCTGCCGTTACTTTGTCTTTGTCCACGCCTAAGCGCAGCAAATCGGCCAACACTTCAAAAGTTTCGGGAGTGGAAGCATTGTCCCTGAAATTATTGGTATCGGTCATCATTCCGGTCAGTATAGCTTCTGCTGCCGACATGGGGATAGGGATTGTCATGAATGCTTTCATTAACTGGTAAACAATTTCGGAGGTAGAACTCACCTGTATATCGCTGATTACGAGCGTAAATTCTTCTTTGTTAGGATGAATATGGTGGTCTATCAATATTCTGGGCACCGGTGAACTAAGAAGAAGTTTCTCTAAACCCTCCAATCTCGATAAAGCATTAAAATCCACACAGATAATTAAATCCGTTGTTGCTATCTTTTCTTTTACAGTTTTTCGTTTATCTTTAAATATCAGCATCTTATCAGCACCATCCATCCATTGTAAAAAAGCGGGATAATGATTAGGCGAAACCATTACAACCTCTTGTTCGGGATACAGCTGTAACAAAGAATGATATAGTGCCAAACAAGCTCCCATAGCATCACCGTCGGGGTTGACGTGCATTACTATTACTACTTTCTTTGCACCGCCCAATAAACCACTTAATAAGGTAACTGTTTCGCTATCAATGGGCAATTTCATTATTCGTCTTTATTGGTTAATTTAATCTACAAAGGTACAAAAATACTCATAGACTGAAGCTTTTTTTAACAAAAAATAAAATATTTTCAAAAAAAATAGTTTATTAGCAACATTTTTTCTAAATTTGCAGGCATTAAAACTTTAAAAATAATGAAAAATATTTTTGTATTTCTTGTATTGCCTGTTGCCATTATTGTGTTGGCATATCTTTTCATAAGAGGTATAGGTGAGCCTGTACGCTTTGAACAAGACAAAAAATTCCGGCAGGAAAGGGTTGCTGAGCGTTTGAAAGACATTCGGGATGTTCAGGTGGCCTATAAATCACAATACGGTAAATTTGCCGAAAGTTTTGACAGTTTGATTACTTTTTACAACCATGGAAAGCTAAAAATTGTAAAACAAATTGGTTCTATGGACGACTCTGTAGCTGTTGCTCAAAAGCTTGTGAAACGTGAGATTATCGAAGTCCCTGTTCGTGAAAATATTAAATTGCGTACTGTAACAGGCAGCGCCGATTCACTCCGTTTTGTTCCTGTTGTTGGCGGAGAATTTGAAATGGAAGCTATGATAAAACGCGTATCGGGAGTTGATGTCCCCTTATTCGAGGCCCGTGTTTCTTATGACAGGCTATTGGCAGGCTTAAATCGACAGTTGGTTGTTAATATCAATGCCGAAGTGGAAGAAATCAACAAAACATTGACTACCGGCAAACGTTATTCCGGCGTAAAAGTAGGTAGTGTTGAACAACCGAATAATAATGCCGGAAACTGGGAATAATCATAATATCCGGGAATCTACCCTATCCATTCAAGCCGACTTGAATGGATTTTCTTTTTGTGTATTCGACAAAAACAGGAACTGCTGCGTACTCAAACAGTACACTTATACTACTGCTGATTATAATGATTTGGATAATGAAGTTCATAAACTATTTCGGCAAGAAGAGTTATTAAGATTAGCTTATAAAAAGTGTTATTGCCTGTTTATTTCCAATAAATCAACATTAATACCCACTCATCTTTTTGATGTTCAACACTTACGTACTTATCTTGACTTTGTGTCCCCACTTGATGAGTTAGATGAAATACATTTTCGGCAACTTCCTATTCCGGAAGCCATAAATGTATTTGCCATACCCAGCCCGATAGCCGCCATTGTACATACATATCAGCCGAATAGCCAGTTCTTGCATCAAAGTACTCCGCTCATCCATTTGTTACATGAAATGCAACTTCAAGATGGGGTTATGCTGCATTTAAGTTCGAACATCTCGTCCGTAGCGCTGTATGTCGAAGGACGGTTGGCACTAAGCAATACTTTTAAAGTATATGACTTTGCCGATACCTTCTATTATTTAAGCTCCATATTTCAGCAGTGGCATCTTAGCCCGAACAATACACCCATATTTCTTTCCGGAAAACTATCTGAAGCAGGTATAATGTTACTTGAAAAATATTATCCTAAAGTAACACAACTCAGCAGCAAACCTATAACTTTGGCTTTCGGTCAATCGGCCGGCAAGGATTATCATTTACTTCAACAACTTCCGGTATGCGAATAATCGGTGGATCGTTGCGCGGAAAAACCATTGTTCCGCCGGCGAAACTTAAGGCACGACCTACCACTGATTTTGCTAAAGAGGCCCTATTCAATATATTAGAAAACACTTATAATTTTACGGAAATACGTGTGTTAGACCTTTTCGCCGGAACCGGCAGCATCAGTCTTGAATTTGCTTCCCGCGGTTGCCCTCATATTGATTGTATAGACATTAATCTACTACACCAGCGATTTATCAAAACAACTGCAGTTGCGTTTAAATTAGTACAAATAAACGCTTTGCGATTAAATGTTTTTGATTTTTTTGACATCTGTAAACTGCAATACGACATTATTTTTGCCGACCCGCCTTATGATATTAGCGGCATTGATACCTTTCCGCAACGCATTTTCGAGAACCAGCTATTAAAAGAGGGCGGCGTTTTCATCCTCGAACATTCGCAGAAATACGATTTTAGCAATAATTCCCTTTTTACCAAACACAAGGTTTACGGTAGCGTGAATTTTAGTTTTTTTGAGAATAAAACGTAAAATAATTTTTCTTGGTGAAGGATGAAACTTTGTCAACTCAAAAAGAATGAAAAAAATCAACAACTCATAGCCCATAATTCATAACTCATAAATCGCTTAACGACAAATAACCAAATTATGAAAAAAATTATCATTCTGCTATTACTTCTCACAGGTTACCAGTCACAAGCCACAGAGTGTTTAGTGGGAGCGGCGCAGGTGGATGAATACATAGCCTTGCTTCAAGGAAAACGTGTGGGCATAACAGCCAATCACACCTCGCTTGTGGACGATAAACATTTGGTTGACGTGTTAGTAGCGCAAGGCATCGACATAGTCTGCATATACTCACCTGAACACGGGTTTCGCGGTACTACCGACGCAGGCGCGCACGTAGATTCCGACAAAGAC
>JAIRUB010000008.1 GCA_031254635.1 Prevotellaceae bacterium
GCAACTGCGGCCTTTGCATCTACAACTGCCCCAATCATAATATAAGTGCCGGCGAAAAATCCGTCGAGTTCAAGCGGCAGTGCGGATTATGTATGAGGTGTATTTATCTTTGCCCACAAAAAGCCATAAAAGTGCGGTGGCCGTATGGATTTATCAGCTTTGACAGCTGGTATGATAATGAAGAACTATCCCTTATTAGCAAGGCAGATCAGCCTAGGGCAAACGAAAATAATGCGGACTGATGCCTAGTGAGCAGGAGCAAATATGCAAGAAATCTATTTCGATAACAGCGCCACCACCCAAATCCTATTGAATTTCTCGTTTTCTTAGCATATAATAAAATATAACTAACCCCACGTTTAACAGTGCGGATATTATGATTGACTTATTCCGCAAGTTATGTCGGATATTTAGAGTTTTTTGAATTAACCCCAAGTTTAAACATGAAAACTGTATATGCCGTATGGGATAACCAAAACCCTAGAAAATCAATAGAATCAGTAAGGAGATTTTATATGTATACTCAATTAGAACTTAGCAACTTTAGAGGTTTTAAGAGATTCTCTATGGAGCTAAAGCCCATCACCCTTATAGCGGGGAAAAACAATACAGGAAAAACCAGTATACTTGAGGGCCTGTTTTTGTTTCAGGACTATGCAAACCCTGATGTATTTATCAAACTCTTGAAATTTCGGGGCATGTCACAATATGATACTTCAGCAAGGACTGTATGGGAACCTCTTTTTTATGATATGGATACACAGGAATGTTTGGAGGTAAGATTGAATGGTGAGTTTTCTCTTAACCTTAAAAGAAACAATGAATTTGCGCTTTCTAATAATGCGCTTGGTATGCTAGATGGTAAAATTGATTATTCTTCGGTAAATTATGCTCTTTTATGCGATTTTGCAAGAGAAAGCAAGCGTTTTTCGGGTAATTATCTGATAGGAAATGAAAATATGGGCAATAACTTAGTATTACACGGCCCTGAAAACACCTCTATTCAGAGAAATAAAAATGAAGAGTTTGTTCAATATCTTGGCCCACACATCACATTAGACGAGATAACTATTGCTGAATGGTTTGGGCAAATAGAATTATCACGAAACAAAGTGGATAAAAAGAAGTTAATTGATATATTAGCAGTACTAGATGAAGATATAGTGGATGTAACTACAATAGCAGCAAACAGACTTGCTCAACTATATTTCTCATACAGCCAAAAAGAAAAACTGCCAATCCATACTATTGGTGATGGTACAAAGAAATTGCTCCATATCGCATTAGTTTTACTTGCAAACCCCGGATGTATACTTTTGCTTGATGAGGTTGAAAATGGACTGCATTACTCTCTTTATTCTAAATTTTGGAAAATGATTTCAGCTTTGGCGTTGCAAGAAAATTGCCAAATAATTGCAACTACCCATAATTACGAATGTATAAACGGGGCATTAGAAGGTGTTAAAGCGGCTAACTTAGAAGAAAGCTTTGCCTACGTGCGATTAGACAAAAGCGATAAAGGTGTTGTCCCAAAAACTTTTACTTGCGATATGTTGGAACGCGCCTTGGATTCAGACTGGGAGGTGCGGTAGAATGGGAAAAGATAAGAATAAAAAAGTCATTGATAAACCTCATCTCATATTGTGTGAAGGTGAAGATACGACACAGTTCATGATTCGATTCCTTGAATATCTTAGAAAAAGAGAAACCGGGTTTGAAAGCTTTATGGCCTTTGATTTTGGTGGAATTAAAGAACTGCCCATTTTTTTATCAGAAGATCTCCCAAGGAAACCTGGTTATGACATCGCTGTATCAATGACTATAGTTCGCGACGCGGAAGAAAACCACTCAAGTGCAGTGCAGTCCATAAAATCTGCGTTAGCAAATTCCGGGCTCCCTGCACCCTCAGAACCAAATACAATAGTACAGGGCGACACAATGAAGGTGGCATTTTCTTTGTTCCCATCGCTGTCAAAAGATGACAATAGCGGTACTTTGGAAGACCTTTATATATCGAACCTTAAAGAAGATGGAGTTGAACACCTCTTGAATGACATCAATTTTTTCCTGGATGCTTTAAAATCAAAAGGCCGAAATTTTACATGGCTTCATAAAACTAAGCTGCATACGTATTTTTCTGTTACTGATTTTGTATCTAAAACAATAGGGCAAGCTACAGAGGCAGGGGCATTCAATTATGAATGCAATGAAATGAATCAATTAAAGGAACTGTTAAGAAGCATAGCTTTGATATAGGCTTAGTATTAATGGCGGACAAGTTTATCAAAGGCAAAAAGACGAGAGCGAACAGTAAAGAGATACAAAATGACATTCTACGAGCACCCCATGCAAGAAATCTATTTCGATAACAGCGCTACCACCAGGGTAAACGAAGAGGCGGCTGCAGCCGCCTTGGCCGCTATGCGCGAAAACTACGGCAACCCTTCCGCACGGCATGGCAAGGGGTTATCAGCCCTGCAATTGCTGGAAAAATCCCGCCTGACGCTGGCGCGCGTACTGAATGCGGCGGAAAAAGAGATCATCTTCACCTCCGGCGGCAGCGAGGCCAATAATATGGCCCTGCTGGGCGTAGCGGAGCTCCATATGCGGCGCGGCGGCAGGATACTACTGACAGCAGCCGAGCACCCTTCCCTGCTGGAACCGGCTAAATATCTGG
>JAIRUB010000138.1 GCA_031254635.1 Prevotellaceae bacterium
CAAAGGCGAGCAGGTTACAATATAATTGAGCCCGGGCTGCGAGGTATAATAGTCTAAACTCGCAGGCCCCGGCAGGTTCTGCGAAGCGGCTGAGGTAACTACCATGCAGCATAAGCCAATGATAAATATTTTATATATCCGAATCATCCCTATTGCCCTCCGTATTTATATTCATTCCGCTGTAATATATTGCCCAAATAGTCTTTTATCAACTTTAACCGGCCAAAATCGTCGTATTCGTAATATATGGTAATGCCGTTGGGCGCTGTTTCCGAAAGTTTTCCTACTAATGGTTTGTAAGTGTAGGAAGTAACTTGAGCATGAGGAAGTGCTCTTCTCAAAACATCAATTCTCGTGTAGTCAAAACATCCGATGAGATGGAATCCATGAACGATACATGCCAACGAATCCATTATTATTTGATTAGCTTGAGCATAAGATGCATTTACGATTTCTGCAACGGGATAAATAAGCGTTTGTTGTTGAATTTGGGGATTGGGCGCTTTACCATCCCACCAAATATAGGAACGAACAAGACTGTCGGCGCCTGTGGTTTGTAATATACGCCCATAATTATCATACAAATCGTAGGAAATAATTTTATGGAAAGGATTACCATTATACGAAATATATTTTGCATCTATATATTTTCCATTTACATTATATTCATTCTTCTGCTTTGAGATTTCTATTCTGTTTTTTCGGGTAGTTATTTCCACAGGATAGGCCAATCGATTCGCATTTTTCATAGTATTAAATACTCCGCCGGTGGTATCACAGGCATATTTTGTTGCTATTTCGATGATGTCATTTTTGCTACCGATGCTTGTTTCTTTTATGGGGAACCCATAACTATTGTAATCATATTTAGTTGTTTCCCTTGGCGCATCAATTCCGTTTTTTATTCTTTTATTTACTAATAAAGGTTTAGCTATAGCTATTTGCATAGCAACCCCACCTCCGTGTATTGAATATACGCCAATTACCTTTCCAGTATCAGGCAGGGGTGGGCAAGGATTATAGATAGGATCATGAATTTGAAAACCACCGCTTTTTTCTGAAAATTTATATTCATGTTGCGCATAACCTGTCGAAACGCCATTCTTATCAAAATACCTTATTTCTTTAAGTAAGCCGCGTTCATAAGCGCAGGAACTCACCTTATTTAAGCCGGCTAAAGCCAATGGAGCAGAACACGTTTCGAAGCCAATACTACCATCAATAATGTGTCTGTCATCCACATCGGGATTGCTTTCGTAATCGGTAAAGGAATAGCGGGTGTAACCGCCATCGCCGCCACGGTGTTCAAGCACATGTGAATAGGCAATAGGCGTATCGTTAATATTATAATTTTTTGAAAATGCGTTTGCTGTACTTGAAAGAAGAACCTCTTTTCCTGTTATGTGCATAGAGTAAGGAGGGTGATGTAAATATATTCCCGACTTTTGGGCTGTACTTAAATTAATGGGAAATAAGGTATCGGAAACATAGAAATACTGTTTGAAGGAGGCTAAACTATTGTTAGCTCCATAATTCTCCAGCTTTTTAATCCGCAAGCCGCCAATATAGTTATGTGTAGGATCGTCATTTAAATAGGGGGGGGTTACACACTCCCCATTATTTGACAAGACAGCATATCTTTCCACTCTTTTCCCATAATCATGATTTTCAAATTCAAGCAAAGTATATCCGCCGGTAGGGTAACTAATCTTATTTAAAACCCCTTTATCGTTGTTATCCGAACCTGTATAGCCATTACTGCCATATCCTACTGTCGAAAAATTAACAGGATTAGGATAGTAATTTGATGGGTGTTTATAGGAGAAACCGTATTGATGAAGGTTATCAATAGTTACCGATTTTAAAAAGCGCAATCCGGCCCCACTGGTTTGACGTGGTTTACTATCATAAGCCAGTGCAAATTTATGTACTTTATCTCCATGGCTTTTTACAAGAATAGAATCTAACTGAAACATGGGTCTGTCATACTTTCTATTCGCCCCGCCTGCTCCACTCGATGTCAGTATGCCGTAAGATCCTGTAGTCGGGTAGAAATTATAGTCTTCTCTCGACTTGTAAAAATCTATCGTTACCCCATCTATCCCTGCAGCAATACTTTCCAAAAATACGGATTTTGTTTCCGAATAAGAAGGTATTATAGACGGTCCCCCCAAATAAGAGCTTGATGACTGTATCATACTCATGGTAGTTTGCCAAATAGAAGAATAAGTACTATCAGCATCGTAAGGTTTCAAGTCGTAGAAATTAGGATCTCTATAATAATCAAAATAATTAAATGTTATGATGGCCCCATGAACAGTCGAAATACTTGTCAAATGCCAGGCATTAATAACAGGCTGCCCATAATAAGATGCAGCCCCTGTATTTTGATTGCTAAAACTTCTCGAAAATTCAATAGCCGATAAATCGCTTGTATTACCAAAAGTAAATATCGTGCCATCGGGCGCCGTAATTTTTATTTGCGAAGGCTGAGGTAATATCGGAAACGCTGTACCGACAACGTATGACTGACTCGTAAATTGTGAAAGATCTACCTTATATCCTTTCTCCGAAACAACTACATTGCCATCATTGCCAATAAGAAAACTCCCTTTATGCCCGCAAAAATTGAAAGAAAATAAATCGGGCATGGTATCTTCCCAGTAGTAGTTGTATGGAAGACATAGAAGATTGGTGTTTGTACATACAGCAAAAGGAGGCATCGTCAGACAATATAAAGACTCTCTACTATATATTCTTCCCTCTTTCCTGCACACATTGTAGCCAACTATATCATAATTTTGAACATCACTTTGTTTATATAACATGGCATCGTCGGGAGCCAAATATACCTCGCGCGTGATTACCCCTCCTGCATTTAAAAACCAGTTATACCCTACGCTGCTCGGACGTTTGTTGGGCTTAAACCCATCGGATTGATAACACAAATTAACAGGCATTGAAAAGTCGGTAGTTTTTATGGTGAAAATCGGAATTTCGTAGTTAAGGCTGCCGGTGTTTAAACCCACGGGAGCATCCATGTATACCATAAAATCAGCCGTTTGAGAAGTAGCATATCCAAAGCCATCTTGTGAAAAACTGTTTTTTGATAATATTAGAAAAATTGTTAGTGATAGTATTTTATATTTCCACATATTACGATATTTATTGTTTGTGACACCTAAAATTAAAATGTAAATCCGAGCTTAAATTGTTGAAAAATCCCCATCGCAGAAACAATACATCCGGAGTTAATAAAGATTGAATATTTATTAGTTAGGAGATATGCTAATTCTAACGCGCCCAAAAATCCAACCTCTACCATGAAAACAGAATACGGATCCTTTGAGAACTCAGTTCCCGGGTTTGACGCGAACCTGGTATAAGTATAGTTGAGAGTATAATTATTTATATAAGAAGAAGTCAATGAAAGCCCCCCTTCAAAAATCGGCCGTATTTTATACTGCCCCAAAGAATACTTAGCACTTAATTGCAAAGGCACAAGAATACAGTTGGATTTAACACGGGAAAGATATTCTGTACAACCCCAAACCTTTTGTCCTCCTGCCGAAAGAGCTCCCTGAACATATTCATAATGACATTCAGGGCTGTTTTTTTCATCAAATGAGACTGTTTTGTGAATTTTGGAGAAGGCTAAATTTACCTGAAAACTTAAATTCTTGTTAAAACGAGGAACGGATACATTCAATCCAACTCCAATTACAGGAAATGTGGTTCTGCCAAGAGGCTTTTCAGAAGCCAATTGAATACCTCCATACACAGAAAATTTAAATAAATTATATGCCTTATCTTTTTTTGTTTCGTAAATAACACACTCTTCTCCTGTTATACATACTTGAGCATGGTATTCCTTAGTTATGTTTATCATGGATTTTTGATCGAACGGAAGTTTGTCTACTTCTTTTGAAATTGTTTCCAAATCTTTGAAAAGATATTTAATCACACCTTTGTAGTGAAAATCCTCATATACTTCTATATATCCCTTATTATTATCAACCTGTCTATCTGTTTTTTTTGTTACCGGAGTTATGTTCCCGACTTCGTCTTCAAAAAAATAAAACTTCATTTTTTGCCCGGGAGGTGAAAGCTCAACATAATAATACAAACTCATGATGCCCTGAACCAAATATTCTAAAAAAACAGTACGTTGTTCATCATTAACTGTAACTTCTTTACTGACATAGAATTTACCTTCCTGATAAAATCTGTAGCCATAGATTTCCTTCGGTAAATAAGAAACAATTTTTCCCGTTTCACGCGTTTTGAAGTTACAAATACGCATATTTCGTGCATCTGTCCGAAAATCAATCCAACCAACAAGTGTATCTCTATCATTTGTAATGATATATCCTTTCTTGTAATTATCCTGCCCATGGACTTCCCCAAAGACAATAAGTAAAAAAATATAAGAAGATTTTTCATCGGTAAATTTATTATTGCTTTTAGATTTTTGACAAAGATAAGAATTTTTATCCATAAATTACACTAAATCATACAAATTGTTTTGTTTATGAGATAAAATCATAAACATCATTCATAACTCATAAATTTTTATTATCTTTGTGAATTATACCGTCTTAAAACCTCATGCTATGAACAAACTCCGGTTTTCACTCTTTGCTTTGTTGGCAACGCTCACAGCTACAGCCCAACCACACTGGCACCTTGACCGCACGGGACTTCGCGATGTGGCGCCCGACACGATACAAACGGTAAGTTATCCGCTTTCCATCGCCAAAACAACTGCCGGTATTTGGGATTTTAGCGCCTTGGAACCCTTGGGAGAAGCGCTCATCAGCCATCTGCAAGTATCGGGTCAAGCAGTAGATATAGTAGAAGAAGAAACAGCCTTTCATTTCACCGCACAGCCTGACGGCAATTATTTTTCAGGCTGGGAAAACGATTTTAAAGAAGTAATTCTTCTTGATGCTTACAACAAACTGCCCTATCCGCTTTACGTAGGGCGGCGCACATCATCTGACTATACTGCCTCGGGACTTTTTATCAATACCGGTATCCCTACTTTTATCACCGGCAAGTATGAGATGGAAGTGCTGGACGAAGGAACTATTTTACTGCCCGGCGGACATGAGCGCTGCGCTGCTTCCTGCATAAAGACTATCGACAGTTTTTCCGAAACGGGCGGCGGAGTTACTGATGTTGTGATCGAAAAGCACCTCTGGTACGTTCCTTATTACAGTTTTCCGATTCTTGTTACTACGCAAACAACTTATGAGTATAACGGAAAGCCTTACGATACGCTGCGCACTGCCTGCTACACCATCAATCCCATGCTGCAACCGGCTATCCGCACGATGAACGATACTACCATTTGTTTAGGACAGTCAATAGAAATCACTGCTACCGGCAATGGAAATTTTTACTGGCGCGAAAATGTCTCCGGAAGCACTTTTCAACCCTTCAACAATACTATCATTACACCGGAGGCTACTCTTAGCTACATTTTTATGGCCGAAGATGAACAGTGCAACAGCCAGCCGGCTTTCGATACGCTTACCGTTAATGTTGAAATTGCTCCTACACTCTTAATAGCCAATCGTAATATTTCTCATTGTGCGCGCACACAACTATACTTGAACGCTACTTCTAACGTGCCGGAACGGTGGTTTGAGCGCAACGATTACGACAAATTAATACCTATAGAAGGCAACTTAGTGGGACCCGAAAAATCGACGGTATATATCGCACAGGCGGGCAATAGCTGCCTTACGATTACCGATAGCATAACCGTATCAATCATCCCAATGGATATGCCGGAAATGACGATCATCACTTCTGGCAAGGACGCGATTTTCGATATTGAAAATTATTCCGCCAATCATTTTTATTATAACTTAAATTTTGGCGATGGCTCTCCTTCCGACTACCCTGCCATGTCGTTGCATCACTACGCTGCAACAGGCAGCTACACGGCTGTGCTTACCCTCACCGGTAAGCAAACCGGCTGTGAAGCCGCTTTTGAATATCTTGTAGTCATTGACGAGAACGACAGTAATCCGATGATACTTTATCCCAACCCTGCCAACTATTTGCTGAACGTAATCGCTCCTTCGGGCATTACCTTCTACCGTATTATTGACATCAGCGGAACTTCTATATATAACGAAACCACACGCCCCGGCAACGAAACCGCTGTGCAAATCAATATCCCCAACCTGCCGCAGGGACAGTATCTCATCCAACTCAACACCATCGGAGGCCCGATGACACGAGCGTTTATTAAGAATTGAAAATTGAAAATGAATTAGCAAATGAAGAAATTAACACATAATCAAAGTTGCGGGTTACGAGTTACAAGTTACGGGTTACGGGCTTTACCTTGTACCTTTTACCCTTTACCTTTTACCTTGTTGGTATGCCTGTCTTTAGCATTGTGCGCTCCGGCGCAGGGGCAGCAACTGCGCTGGCACTGGGCGGTGCAGGCGATGAGTAAGCAAACGAACCATCTTAGCGCTGTGCGTTGCGACACAACCGGCAACATCTATCTTTCGGGTAATTTTACCGACACCCTGCGTTTCGATACCCTTGCTGTGTATCCGTCAGTAATTGGGCAACGTAATATTTTCTGGGCAAAATTTAATTCAAAAGGAGAAGTCCTTTGGCTGAAGTCGGCAGGAGGCAATAACAACGACTATCCCACAGCCATGAGCATAACCCCCGATGGTTATATTTACACTGCGGGACTTATAGGAAAAGCTGCCTTGTTCGAAGGACAAACGGTAGGAAATAAAAACGCTAATCTCTTTGTCTCCTGTCATAATCCTGATGGAACATTACAATGGGTGAAAAGCTTTGATGCCCTTCGCAGTCATTATATCACAGCCATTGTTGCCGACAGTAGCGGCAATGTATATTTTAGCGGTTATTTCGACCGCCGGCTAACATTTGACGAGCAACATCAGTTAACCGCTACCGGAGGTCTTAACGCTATGCTTACAAGCCTTGATTCTTTGGGAAATCTTCGCTGGACGCAGCAGTTCGACAATGCTTCCGGACAAAGCCGCATTACAGCTCTGCATTTGCAAGGTGATGCCTTGTGGGTGGCAGGACAATCCAATACGAACCTTACCGTTGGAAATACGGCTGTGCAGCCGCGTAATCCGCAGGAGCAGACTGTCTTTTTGACTTGCTGCAATCTTGCCGGCGAAATTATCAAAACCTATAGCAATATTATTTCGGGCGGAGCGGCTGAGGTCAGCAGCATAGCCCTTGCCGATAAGGGACTCTTGGTGGCAGGCGGAAATTTTGCCGACTCCCTGTTCATCGGCGCACACACATTGTTATCGCACGGCAACAGAGATATGTTTGTGGCTGCTATCGACACGCTGGGCGGAGTCGCATGGCAACAACAACTCGGCAGCGCGGCTTACGACAAATTGTTTGAAGTGGTTTACCACTCATGGCAGCATATTATCGCTACCGGATTGTACGCCGGAACGCTGATGGTGGGCATCGACACTATCGCCCTGAGTAATGATTTTTGCGATGTGTTCGCCGCTTCATTCAACCTCGAAGGGCAGCCTCAGGAAATAAATATTATGGGCGGAACAGCCGAAGAATATCCACTCTCGATTGCCCGCGATCCGGAAGGACATATTTTTGTTGCCGGTATTTTTCGCGATACCACGGGCGTAAATACCACAAGATTGGTAACCGCCACCGGCAAGAACGAGCTTTTTTTAGCTAAACTCTACCACTGCAATAAACACCGGATTGTGTTTTCCTGTGATACGGTGTTTAGCGAGGGGACTCGCCTGACTTTGAAACTCAAAGACAACTATAAAAATTATACATGGGACGATGGGGCTTCTCAATCGCCGATGTATATTATCGAGTACAGCAAAACTTATCAGGTATTGGTGAGCGATTCTATAGGCTGTGTTTACCGCGATTCCATTACTATAAGGCAGGAGCCGCTTATCCCACAACTGCAAATACGCGCTGATTTACCCTTTAAATTCCAAAAAAACAACACTGTTGCGAGATTTGCAAAACAAATTGAAGCAATAACGCCATTT
>JAIRUB010000018.1 GCA_031254635.1 Prevotellaceae bacterium
CTGCTTGACTCCGTTTTTGAAGTTAGTCAACGGGTTCAGGGGAGGAATGCGTATTCTGCAAAACAGTTGATAATGAATGTTGGCATTCAACTGCATAATCAAATCACGGTCTGAAGCACCGTTGTACGACTTAAGAAACATTAACGCCACTTTACCCTCCTGATGAAAATAAGTTTTGCGACCTAACGGACTTTCCTGTAAACCTAATTCCTTCGATAGTGACTTTAAAGGAAGCATGACCTGAAGTTTTACATATCCGGCAAGACCATTCCGAGAATTGCAAATAATGCTTCTATTATTCGGTACTCCTGAGCTGTGAAAATGGAAGACCTGCTGCATTTGCCTTTTTTGCCATTCGAAAGCAATCCTTCCAGCCCTCCTCGTTTGTATGCTGTATGCCAGTTTTGAATACTTTGACTGCAGACACTAACGCTATCCATCAGTTCTCGCTTGGATATACCGGATTCGCCGGCTCTCTTCATTTAATCCAACTCGTCAAAAGAGTTTTTTTCAGCGCTGAACAAGGGCAAGAGACTACGGAATTGCTCGGCTTTGGCTGGATTCCCTTCACGTTCATAACAATAGATTTGCATTTCAAGCAAATATAAAAGCGCGGTGCTGTTGGATTTCGGTAAATAATAATGCTCTTTCGACGTTATGTTAGAACGGCGGAAATAAAGTTCTATATCTTTTCGAAATAACTTTGCGCCTTGTTGAAGAATATGCAAGTAAAACAGTACCTCACCACCATCGCCGGTATGGGCTACTATAAAGCTGTTCGGCATACACACGGCCTGCAATGATAATCCAGCCTGCTGGCCTATGTGAAGATAAAGAAAGGTAAGCGACACTAAGTTCCCTGTATGCAAATCAATTACGTTATTGATATAGTTGTGCTGCGGTTGAAGGATTTCCTTATCGGACAGGCGAAAATAATGATGTCGGAAGAAAAAAAAGTCCAATGTTTTAATCTTTTCTTCGGGCGGCATGCTGTCCTGCAAATTAACCATCATATCTTTAACAATGTCGTCCGCTACCGCTTGCAAGTCCTCTAAGCGTAGGTTGGGATAACTGTGTTTGGCTAACCAGTAGGCTCCTTCGAGCAGGTTGTGGTAAGGCTGTTGCAGCCAGTTTTCCAAGCCCTGCGTGGCTACCTTGGATTGCAAGTATTGAAATATATTTTTGATACGTTCCTGCTGCAAACTGTTAGACGACGCTTCGAAAGCTCTTTCCAAGGCAGGAATTATCGCAGGGCCCTGTTCTATGAGACGAGCAGAAATAATCGAATAAACCTCATGGTCGGGGTCTTCTAACAAACGGATTGAAGTGGCTATTTCGTCAACTTTCAAGGCTCGCTAATTTATCTAAAACTTTCTGAATAAGGTCATTCATCGAATTGTTAGCTTGATGGCCGGTCTTGTAATTGCTATCGGTAGTTTGTTGTATGCGGTTGGCAATAATGTAACAAACTGTAGTAGCTTCGTGCCCTAATAACCGTCCCAAACCGGCTAAGGCTGAACTTTCCATTTCGTAGTTAGTAATCACCTTATCCTTGTGTTTAAAGGCAGTTACCTTGGCATTCATATCAGGGTCGGCGAGAGGCAAACGCACAATGCGGCCTTGCGGACCGAAAAAGCCCGGCGAGGAAATAGTCATTCCCTCTACGCAAAATTCTTTGAACAGCGTATTTAATTTTTTCGACGATTTTACAAAATAAGGAAAAGCCAAGCGCGGTGTCCACTGCATGTGCGCCATAAAAGCATCTTCAAAATCGTGTAAGCTGATTCCTTCACGACCAGCATAATAGTTCAAGGTATTGTCGAAACCCACGGAAATTTCGGACAGCACATAGCTGCCAATGGTGATATGGTCTTGCATAGAGCCGGAGGTGCCAATGCGCACCATATTGAGCGTCCGGTGCACCGGATTTATCTCACGAGTCTTGAAATTGACATTAGCCAAGGCATCTAATTCAGTGAGTACAATGTCGATATTGTCGGTGCCCATACCGGTTGACATAACCGTCATTCTCTTGCCATTGTAAGAGCCGGTGATAATTATAAATTCGCGATTAGTAATAACGAATTCCTTAGAGTCGAAGAAATCGGCTACAACAGGCACCCTGCCGGGGTCACCCACAAGAATAATATTGTCGGCCAACTGTTCGGGTCTTAGGTGAAGATGGTAAATAGAACCATCGGGGTTGATTATAAGTTCTGATGCGGGAATCATGGGGATTTATTATTTATGAATTATTATTTATTATTGATGGTTTGCCGTGAAGGATTTTTCTATTGATTATTTAATATTTACAATTGACTATTTTTAAGGCACAGTATTAATTAAGAGCGTTCAATAGTAAATAGTCAATCGTCTAATAGTAAATTATTCATTATTCATTGTTCATTGTTAACACGGCTTTGCGCAGTTGGGTGAGGCGGGAGAGGATGTCGGCAAGTTCGGGCAGAGGCAACATATTCGCGCCGTCCGACAGAGCTTTGGCCGGGGTAGGGTGGGTTTCAATAAATAAACCATCAACGCCTACGGCAATGCCAGCACGGGCTAAGGTTTCAATCAGGGCAGGCTTACCGCCGGTAACGCCGCTGCTTTGGTTGGGCTGTTGCAAGGAATGGGTAATGTCGAGTACTACCGGAGCACCGGTTTTTTGCATCTCGCTAATGCCGCGGAAATCCACCACTAAATCGTAATAGCCGAATTGCGAACCGCGCTCGGTAAGTATCACCTTGGAATTACCCTGTTCCCTGACTTTATTGGCGGCAAATTGCATAGACTCTGGCGCCAAAAATTGCCCTTTCTTAATATTTATTACCTTACCGGTTTGCGCTGCTGCAACCAAGAGGTCAGTTTGCCGGCAAAGGAAGGCGGGAATTTGTAAAACATCTATATCGAAGGAGGCGGCAATAGCAGCTTCTTCCGGTGAATGAATGTCGGTAACTATGGGAATATTGTACGTCTGACGTACTTTCTGAAGAATAGCCAAGCCCTTTTCATCACCTAAGCCTGTATAGGAATCGCTACGTGAGCGGTTGGCTTTACGATAGGAAGCTTTAAAAACGTAGGGAATTTGCAATTTATCGCATAATTCTGTAATATGTCCGGCCAGGTCCATACAAAGCTGTTCGCTTTCAATAACGCAGGGGCCTGCCAGCAAGAAGAAATTGCCGGAACTCGTGTGACGCAAAGAGAGGATATCGGGTAACATAGCTTTCAAATTAATATAATTTACAAAGATAATAATTTTTATTAATAATCGTAAAGCGTGAAGGGGTAGATTCAACAACTGAATGCAACTTTAGATTTTCAAATTTAGGAAGAAAATTTCTTTAGGAGAATAAAAGTTTAGATTTTTTCTTGGTCTATTATTGATTTTGTATTGTATTTTTTT
>JAIRUB010000122.1 GCA_031254635.1 Prevotellaceae bacterium
CACGCCGTGGTAGCCATAGCCGTTCTTCGCAATGACCCACTCGTTGCCCACCAGGTATCCTAAGCCATTGTAAATATAGTGGGATTCTTCATAGTCAACACTTGTCCCCAGGTATTTTGCACCTTTTACCATGCGGTTTGTGCCGTCATAAACGTACTTTTCTTCCACACGGTTGGCGTTCGAGCCGTTGCCTTTATAAACACCTTCTACCAGGTTGCCGCGGTTGTCGAAAGTGTAGACGTAATTGTCTTGGCTGTCTATCAGCTTCTTTATTTTTGGTTCAACTTACTGATTTTCTTTAATAAATTGGTCAACCGGTTCTTTGGCTGCCCAGCCGATAATATTAAAACCCTCACTTCCTTCTTTTAATGTCAATGGTAAAAAAGCGGTTTTTCCAGAAGATAGCTCCAAAATATATATACCCTTAGCCATCTGCTTTAATCTGCTTTCTATTTCTTCGTTCTCTTTATCAAGCGGTGTTTTTCCATCCTCTTGATATTTTACATAGGAACTAAAAAACATAGGCGGATATATAGTATAGGCTAAATATTGACCATCCGGTGAAAGCAAAGGATCAAACATATACTGACCAATTACCTGTGCTTCTGTTCTATTTTTTGTGGTTAAATAGGTGTTGTACCCTGACGTACAAAGCAATTCTCCGTCTGAACTCATTTGCCGAACATGTCCTTTACCTGAAAAGTATATTTTTTCTACTAGTTTATTTTCATTCAAAGAATATAATTTAACAAATTCATCAATATAGTAATTCATATCAATTAGAAAATGACTATCTTCACTTATAATACCACTTGAGCATAGAATGGGTGACGAGATAATTTTTTCTTTACCCATTGTTTTATATAGAGTATAAGTGTAATTATTATCTATTTTTTCACCGTAGATATAATACAAAAAATCCCGAGATAACAGAAAATCTAAATATTCGTTCTGAAAAGAAGCCATAAAAGTCTTGCCTTCAAATATTTCTATTTTAGTTTCCGCAGCACTCAGATTTTCATTTTCCAAACACTCCGGAGTTTCTAAATCATACGACATACATAAATAATGCATTCCATCTATAGAAATATTTCTTAAATGCCTTTCGGAATACCAAAGCAGATTATCCCCATAATAATCGTTCATATACGGATCAATCAGTTTTTGAGGTATTGAAGATTTTTGATAAAAAATCTTATCTAAACTTAAGTAATAATTTCGGGCTTCTTTCATTGTGTTTGTATTATTACCGACAAGAAATATGTCTATTGGACCGTCATAAGGATTGCCTGGAGAGGTTTCCTCAGTTACCAATAAAACATGGTTTAACCCTTTTAGTTCTGATAATGAAATTGTATTTTCCACCTTTATATCCCCAACCGGTATATGCTCTGGTATAATAACAAATATTAATCTGCTATTTTCGTCTGTTTCTGTTATTGTTCCCTCCTCAATAGCACCAATTAGTATGTCGGTATTGTTTTCACCTCTTGAGTCAATAGTTGGTTTGCTAACCTCGATGCCAATACTATTATTACATGCAGCCAATAAGAATGTACAAACCACAAAAGTATTAAAAATGTATGCCTTCATAATTATCATCCCTTTGAAAAATAGCGAAGTATACAGAAATATTATAGTTTGGAACTATCGCAGAAACGTTTTTTGTCTGCGATAGTTCCATTGAACAGCATAGACAAGTGAAATTTTTCGAAGTTTTGCAAGAAGTCCAATATAACTTCTATTATATGAATGATCTGTCAAGAACATATAAACCAGTGAATTTTGTCGAATACTTGTTTATAAGTTTGCTTTTTATATCAGCGTGTGTAGTCAAATTAAGAGCAGTTGCTTCTTCTTTTATAAATCCTGCTGCAATGCCAAATTTAACATACTCCGATTCAAAAACCATCTGACAACCTTCCGACCATGCTACACTAGCACCAGCCGCTCCAGTGTGAAAATTAATTCCTGTAGCATTAGCTGGATATGTTCTGTTTACTCTGGTACACTTTAGCCCATCCGTACCATCAAGGTTTAAAACTTGAGCTGCCGTATAGCCTTTATGTATTTGTTGCACAAGTAAATATGTGCCTTCGTTAACTGTTGCAATGCCATCTTTGGCTTTATTTTTACCAGCGGTGGGGGTCGGCAAGGTGCTGCCTTTAAGGGTTACATAAGGTATTGCATGGTTTCTTGTAATCACCATCATAGCGTTATATGTGCTCATAGTGCCAAGGCCTTCATAAGCAAATATCCCAGTTTCATTTTTGTTAACATTATCATCCCATATATCATAGTATTGATTAATTTTATACAGTCCTCCTTTTTGGCGTTTGCTCAATTGGTAAGCATTTGCTGTGTTGTTAATAGTTGTCTGCGAAAGGTATCCTTCAACATATTCAATATCAATCCCCAATGCGCACATTAACTTTTGAAAATAGTCTGTATTAACATGCTTTATTCCTTCGCGATCATATGTTTTAATGGCTGGAATACTGCTTATATCAATCTGCGGATTATTAAGGATACATATGCTTGAAATGCCAGAACCAGTATATTTGTAACGCGAACCATTAATTCCATTAATTGTTGCTTGAGTAATACCTTTTAATTCATCATAGCTTATTGATCCCCCTGCCGCTTTAACCGCTTGACTAAAGTCTAGGTATACTTCGCCATCAGATTCTCTTACTTTGAATTTTATTTCCTTACCATTGATTTTTAGGCCCCATAAACCTAGGGGATCCACATATATAAGCGGGTTATTTATCACATAGGCATATTGATTAAACAACTGAATATACGCGATATTACTGCCTGCCCAGTCCATAGCCACAAACCGCCGATCCTGTGCATCATACATCCGTGCCTTCGCATAATAAAGATTCAGCACCTGGTCGAACGAATGCCCGGTGTACTCCTGCACCAAATCCAGCATCCGTACCCCCATCTTTACAATCGCCTTGGCCGTCAACTCGCCCCAATCATCGTATGTTGCGTAGCTTGTTACCTTACCTGCAATGTTGTCTGTAAGATAGTCCGTACTGCCCAGGCGGTCTTTGTGGTAGTAGAGTTTGACGATGTTTTGAGCCCCACCAGCATAGTTTTGCTTCTGCAGCAGGCTACCGGCTCCGTTGGGTATGCCGTAAATAACCACGTTTTCCTTCTGCAGGCCATAGCTGTAGCGGTAAGTAAAGCCGCCGTCACCGCTCTCGGTTTCCATTATAACATTTTGCAGCGGGCTTGTGTAGTCCAAGACGTAATCTT
>JAIRUB010000182.1 GCA_031254635.1 Prevotellaceae bacterium
TAGGTATCGGATTTGCCTATATGGGGCGTCAGTCTTTGCTTAAAGTCGGGACAAAAGAGTACCGAACCGATTTGTTGTTTTATCATACACACTTGAAATGTTACGTGATTATTGAATTAAAAACCAAAGAATTTGAACCTGAATTTGTCGGAAAATTAAATTTTTACATTACGGCAATTAACGAATTAGTGAAAGACAAGCACGACAAGCCTGCTATTAGGTATGTTATTATGCAAAAAGAAAGATAACTACGAGGTGGAATTTTCATTGAAAAATGTGAACAATCCTATCGGCGTAAGCACTTTTCATTATACTGAATTAGCAGACGATATCAAAGCAGCTTTGCCATCGGCAGAAGAATTACAAAACGAACTTTTAAACTTTGAACGGGAATATGGAAAAGGATAAGTTTTATACAGAGAATGATTACAATAACCAACATATCAAAATCCTACGGCAAGGTGCAGGCCTTGAAGAACGTCGGCTTTGAGGTGAGCCGGGGCGAATTGTTTGGACTGATAGGCCCCGACGGCGCCGGTAAAACCTCGCTGATGCGCATCCTCGCCACGCTGATTCTGCCCGACAGCGGCAGCGCAAGCATCGCCGGACGCGATGTGGTGAAAGATTACCGATATATACGCAACAATATCGGCTATATGCCGGGCCGCTTCTCGCTGTACCAAGACCTGTCGATGGAAGAAAACCTTCAGTTCTTTGCTACCATTTTCGGAACTACCATAAAGGAAAATTATGAACTGATAAAACCCATTTACAGCCAGATTGAACCTTTCAAAAAACGCAAAGCCGGCGCCCTTTCCGGAGGGATGAAGCAAAAGCTGGCGCTGTCCTGTGCACTCATTCACCGCCCGGAGGCGCTGATTCTCGATGAGCCAACCACCGGCGTTGATGCTGTGAGCCGCACGGAATTTTGGGAAATGCTCAAAGAACTCAAACGCTATGATATTACTATTATCGTATCCACTCCTTATATGGACGAGGCAGGCCTTTGCGATCGCGTAGCGCTTATTCAAAGCGGAAACATACTACAAGTCGATACTCCGCAAAACATTGTGAACAGCTACAAAGGCAAGCTATACGCCATTAAAGCGCAAGATATTTATCAACTGAATAATCTGCTGCGCCAACACACCAATATTGAAAGTTGTTTTACTTTTGGAGAATTTTTACATATAGTTTTCAAAAACGACAGTTCGGAACAGCAGGCAATTGTTTTAGATTATCTCGAAAATCAAGGAATGAAAAATATCGTTGTTCAACCTATAAACCCCAACATAGAAGACTGTTTTATACAATTACTACAATGACAGCTGGCACATCCATATATGCTAAAAACCTTACGAAGAAATTCGGTAATTTCACAGCTGTGAATACTATTTCTTTTGAAGTAAAGAAGGGAGAAATTTTTGGTTTTTTAGGTGCTAACGGCGCAGGAAAAACTACAGCTATGCGTATGCTCACCGGCTTGCTCAAACCTACTTCCGGCGAAGCCACTGTTTGCGGATACAATGTTTTTACACATGGCGAACAGATTAAAAAACATATTGGCTATATGAGTCAGCGTTTTTCTTTATACGAAGATTTAACCGTAGCCGAGAACATCGAATTTTATGGAGGCATTTACGGGTTGCGCAGAAATGACATCAAACAACGAAGCCACGAACTATACGATCGCATTGACCTTGGCCACGCACGCAACAGCTTAATCAGCGCTATTCCCTTGGGGTGGCGGCAAAAGTTGGCTTTTATGGTTAGTATCCTGCATCAACCCGAAATTGTGTTTCTCGACGAGCCTACCGGAGGCGTTGATCCAATTACCCGCCGGCAATTCTGGGATTTGATTTACGAAACCGCCAATAAGGGCATTACCGTATTCGTAACCACTCATTATATGGACGAGGCGGAATACTGCGGCCGTGTGTCTATTATGACTAATGGAATTATTGCTGCTATGGGACACCCACAGGAGCTGAAACAGCAATATGGCGTAGCTACAATGAACGAGGTATTTATTAAAATCGCACGGCAATGAAACGATTCTTCGGCTTTATACAAAAAGAATTTCGCCACCTGTTCCGCGACTACCGCTCGCTATTGATATTGCTGGGTATGCCCTTCGTACAAATTCTGATTTTTGGCTTTGCTATTACTACCGAAGTACGTAACATTCACGTGGCCTTTGTTGACAACTCGCGCGATGTGGAAAGTATTCGCATTACCAATAAAATTTTATCCTCCGGTTACTTCATCTCTTCCGGAACTATCAATGATGTCAACAGTATTGAAGCTATTTTCCGGCAGGGGAAAGTCAAATTAGTAGTGGTTTTCGGCAACGATTTCGCCAAGCAACTGCAAGCCGGCGATGCAATAGACATACAACTCATCGCCGATGCTTCCGACGCTAACACTGCCAACCTTATTGTAAACTATACCCAATCTATCGTACAGGATTATATCAACGCGCCCCAACAATCACCTCAACTTGTTCCGGAGGTGAAAATGCTGTACAATCCCAACCTGAAAAGTGTCTATATGTTTGTGCCGGGCATCATCTGCCTCCTATTGATGCTTATCTCGGCCATTATGACTTCTATCTCTATTACTCGGGAAAAAGAAATGGGCACGATGGAAGTACTTTTAGCCTCGCCGCTGAAATCATCGCAAATTATCATCGGCAAGGTGATTCCATACGTGTTGGTGTCGTTTACTATCGGTGTTATTATCCTTGCTATCGGCTATACTGTGTTTGGCATGCCGTTCAACAGTAATGTTGTTCTCTTGTTGTTCGAGTTCGTGTTGTTTATCACCTTGGCTTTAGCGCTGGGCATACTTATTTCCACCGTTACCAACTCGCAGCAAGTGGCGCTTATGGTTTCGATGTTCGCCTTGCTGCTGCCGGTAATTTTGTTGTCGGGCTTCATCTTCCCTATTGAAAACATGCCTGCCTTCCTGCAATACCTCAGCCTGATTATGCCGCCGCGATGGTTTATTATCATTATCAAAAATATTATGTTGAAAGGCGTGAGCCTTGAATATGTGTGGAAAGAAACCCTGATATTGGCAGGAATGGCCGTATTCTTGCTTACCGTTAGCACGAAAAAACTAAAAACACGATTGGAGTAATGCGCAATATATTCATCATAGTAAAAAAAGAAATCAGGCAGATTTTGCGCGACAAGTTGATGATGTTGATTATCTTTGTTATGCCCACGCTGCAATTGCTCATTCTTCCCTTGGCCGCCACCTTCGAGATGAAAGAAATCAAAATGTATGTAGTCGATTTTGATAACAGTCCTACCTCTCGCGACTTGATTAATAAATTTTCCTCTTCGCCTTTTTACAACATAGTAGGCAGCGCATACAGCCATCGTCAAGCCGAAGCGAACATTATTTCCAACAAGGCGGATTTTGTATTGGAAATTCCCGCAAATATGGAACGCGAGCTGCAAACATTAGGCGCTGCCAAAGTACAATTTGTAGTCAACGCTATCAATGGAATGGTTGCCGGACTTATCAACGGCTACAGCACGGCTATCATCGCCGATTTTAACAGCGAGATAAGAACTGAACTCACCGGTGGAAAATATACCAACCAACTGCGGGCGCCCACTTATTCCTATTGGTTCAATCCGCAATTGGATTATAAAACCTACATGATTCCCGGCATCTTAATTATGATGGTATCCATTATCGGGCTTTTTCTCACGGCTATGAATATGGTTCGCGAGAAGGAAATCGGCACCATAGAGCAAATCAATGTAACACCCATTCGTAAGTACGAATTTATTATCGGCAAATCGCTTCCTTTCTGCCTCATCGGGCTTGTCGTTTTAACGCTTGGCTTACTGCTTGCCATGCTTATTTACGATGTTCCTGTTCTCGGTAGTATATGGTTAATTTATGGTGTGGCGATGGTTTATCTTTTCGCTGTGCTGGGCATTGGCCTCTTCATCTCTGCCATTTCCGACACCCAGCAGCAGGCTATGTTTGTAGCCTGGTTTTTTGTAATGATTTTTATACTCATTTCTGGATTATTTACCCCTTCCGAGAGTATGCCCGATTGGTTGAAAGGCATCAACACTGTCAATCCTATTTATTACGGTATAAAAATGATACGCATGGTTATGCTCAAAGGCGCCTCATTTTACGATATTCTGCCGGAGCTTAAAGCTGTTGCTATCTACGGCGTCTGCGCTATGAGTTTGGCTGTGCGGGCGTATAGGAAGAGGGTGTGAGGACTCTTTTCTTTGCCGTTTAAACCGACGGCAAAAAAGAGTGGTATATCATTACAAAGATAAGAAATTTTTCTATCTTTGTAAATTATTTGGTTTTTTCCATGTTAGAAAAACTATTTCATCTAAAAAAACACCATACCACTCCGCAAAAAGAATTAATGGCAGGATTGGTAACCTTCCTTGCCATGTCGTATATACTTATTGTAAACCCGAAAATATTGGGCTTGACAGGCATGGACACGGCAGCTTTATTTACAGCTACAGCATTAATTTGCGCTATAAGCACCTTGTTAATGGCTTTGATTGCTAATCTTCCAATTGTGTTGGCGCCGGCAATGAGCGCTAATACTTTTTTTGCAACAACGGTGGTACTTGCCATGGGCTATCCCTGGCAATTCGCTATTACCGCGGTGTTGATAATGGGCATTATTTTTATCCTGCTAACAGCATTTAATGTTTGGGATTATATTGCCAAAAGCATCCCGAAATCGTTGAAATTGGCCATGCCTGCCGGTATCGGTTTGTTCATTGCTTTCATCGGCTTGCAGAATGCAGGTATTGTAGTGCAAAATGAACGTACTATGGTGGCCCTCGGCTCTTTTGCCGACAAGGGAATATGGGTGGCTTTGGCAGGACTGTTGATTACCGGAGCCTTGTTGGCTCGTAAATTTCCGGGCGCCATACTTGTCGGTATTCTTGCAGCATCTGTTATCAGTTGGGCGCTGGGGCTTATCACGCTTCCGCACACATCATTGGTAAACTTGCCGCCCAACATTGCTCCTATATTTGCGCAATTCCAGTGGTCTCAGATTTTTACCATGGATATGCTAATTGTAGTATTTACCTTTCTTTTCCTGAGCAGCTTTGATTCTATTGGCACGGTGATAGCCGTAGCATCTAAGGCAGGGTTAACGGACAAGCAGGGGAATTTTTCGCAAATTAAAAAAGCTTTATGGGCCAATTCGCTCGGAACGACTATAGGATCGGTACTTGGCATGAGTCCTGTAGTTTCTTTTATTGAAAGCAGTACCGGCGTAGCTGCCGGCGGCCGCACGGGATTAATGGCTGTAGGAGTTGCTCTCTTATTTGTTTTGGCGCTATTTTTCGCTCCCTTATTTCTGCTCATTCCCGTTCAAGCAGTAGCTCCCGCCCTGATTATAGTGGGTCTCCACATGATTAGTTCTATATTGGAAGTGGATTTCACCGATTTCACCGAAGCCCTGCCTGCCTACCTGTGCATGATTATCATGCCTTTTACTTTCAGCATTGCCATGGGAATTATTATCGGCGTACTAAGCTATGTTGCCATTAAATTATTAGCCGGAAAATTCAAAGATATTAGTCCAACTTTATATGTTTTAGCTGTTTTGTTTTTGGTGAAGATTATTACGGATGTACTATCGTGAAGAGTAAATTCGTAATTCGTAATTTTTAATTCGTAATTGCTTTAATCGTGCCGTGCCCGTCTTTTGCCGGTTAAGTAAGAATAAATAGCCGGGACGATGTATAGGCTAAGGAAGGTTGCGCAGAACATACCGCCCACTACGGCAATACCCATCGCTATACGGCTTTCGGCGCCTGCTCCGGTAGCCATAGCCATGGGAAGAAGGCCAAGTACGGTTGACATGCTGGTCATCATAATAGGACGAAAACGCGCCACTGAAGCATCTTTAATGGCCTCCATCAAGGATAATCCTGCCTCGCGGCGTTGGTTAGCAAATTCAACGATTAAAACCCCATTCTTGGTTACCAATCCTATTAACATGATAATTCCGATTTGGCTGAAAATATTCAATGTTTGCCCGTATAATTTCATTGCTAACAATGCCCCCATTACCGAGAGCGGAACAGTAAACATGATAGTTAGCGGGTCGCGGAAACTTTCAAACTGTGCTGCCAGCACTAAATAAATCAACACTAATGCCAAAATAAAGGCAAACATCAAGCTGGAGGTACTTTCCACAAAGTCTCTGGAGTCGCCGGTGAGTGCGGTGCTGAAGTCGTCGCTGAGTATGCGGTCGGCAATACGGTCCATTTCCTGAATGCCCTGTCCAATTGTATAACCCTTAGCCAAGCCGGCCGAAACCGTAGCAGAAACAAAACGGTTGTAGCGGAAAAGCGAGGGCGGCGAACTGCTTTCCTGTATGGATACTACATTGTCTAACTGTATTAAGTCGCCCGCTGTGTTGCGTACATAAGCATCGGTGAGGTCTGTGGGTTTATTACGGTTCGCGCGGTCATACTGGCTCATTATTTGGTACTGCTTGCCGTTGTAGATATAATAACCTATGCGTTGCTCGCTCATAGTAAGTTGCAGTGTTTGGGCGATATTTTGTACGGTAAGCCCCAACAGGGCTGCTTTCTCACGGTTAATAGAAATCGTTACTTCGGGCTTGGTAAACTTCGGGTTCATGTCATAAGCCGAAAATACCGGGCTTTTACCTACCTCGTCCATAAAGGGCAGCAGATATTTCTTCAGGTCATCCAAGTTTTTAGCTTGAATTACATAGCGCACCGGCAGTCCACCGCCGCGACCGCCGCCAAAGGTTTGCTGTTGGGTAACAAGGGAACGGGCGCCGGTCATTCGCCGAACAGCCGAACTTAATTTGTCGGCTATTTGTTGCTGGGTTTCCGAACGGTTTTCTGGTTGTACTAATTTTATACGTAACCAAGAATTGTTGACGCTTCCCATTCCTACTCCGGCAGAAAGATTTTCGTATGAGTCGGGAATTTGTTCTTCAACAAGCGACACCATTTTTTCGGCATAACGCTGCATATAATCGAAGGTAATTCCTTCTTGCGCCGTTGAGTTAATGGTGACATAAGAACGGTCTTCCAAAGGCGCCATTTCCGAAGGCAGTTGTGTCCACATCCAAACAATTAGGCCTATCGCCGCAGCAATAACAACAAAGGCAAGATAGCGAAAACGCATAAACCAGTCGAGCGAACGGCGATAAAGATTAATCATTCCCGCAAAAAAAGGCTCGGTAACGCGATAGAACCAATTTTCCGTTGATTGTTTGTTCAGCAACCTTGTTGATATCATCGGCGTAAAGGTAAGCGCCACGAAGGTTGAGATACATACTGCTCCAGCTATCACAATACTGAATTCCCGGAATAAACGGCCGGTAACTCCCTGTAAAAACACAATGGGGAAAAATACAGCTACTAAAGTTACGGTTGTAGAAACAATAGCGAAAAATATTTCTTTTGCTCCGGCTATACCGGCTTCTTTGGGCGCCATCCCCTTTTCTATCTTTGTGTAGATATTTTCCATCATCACAATGGCGTCGTCAACCACCAAACCGACAGAAAGCACAACAGCCAACAAGGTTAAGATGTTAATGGAAAATCCCGCTAAATACATTATAAAAAATGTCCCGATAAGCGATAGTGGAATCGCCAGCATCGGAATAAGGGTAGTACGCCAATTACGCAAAAAGAGAAAAATAATTAAAACAACTAAGAAGAATGCTTTAAAAATAGTAGTGCGTACCTCTTCTAATGATTGACGAATAAACACTGTATTGTCGAAGGTAATTTCCGTCATAACATCATCGGGAAGGTCTTTTTTCAATTCCTCAATTACTACTTTAGCACGATTAACAATGTCGATATAATTAGCTCCGGGCTGCGGGGTAAGAACACAGGTTACCGATGGAATTCCGTTCACTCTCAGCAATACCCGTATATTTTCGGGTTCTATTTCCGCTATGCCGATATCACTGAAACGCACAATACGTTCTCCATCCTGATATACTATAAGATTGTTGAAATCATCGATTGTGCGAAGGCGGCCGAAAGTTCGTACTGAAAGCTCAATGTTGTCTCCTTCTATACGTCCGGAGGGCAGTTCTATATTGTCGCGGGTAATGGCATTCCGTACATCTAAGGGGGTAATAGCGTATGCAGCTAATCGCGCAGGATCCATTTTCAGGCGGATAGACATCTTTTTCGAGCCCCAAATACCCACGCTGCTCACGCCCGATATAGTCTGCAATCGTTCCTTAAAGTTAATTTCGGCATAATTACTCAGGTCAATCATTGAGCGTTTATCGCTACGCAACGAAATCCCAAAGATAGGATTGGCGTCGGCATCGGCTTTTTCTACTACCGGAGGGTCAACATCTTGTGGCAATCTGCGAAGCGCGCCCGACACTTTGTCGCGCACGTCGTTGGCTGCTGTTTCCATCTCAACTTCCAAGTTAAATTCTACTGTGATGCGGCTGCTGCCGTCGCGGCTCACGCTGGAAATAGAACGAATCCCCGGAATACCGTTGATGGCCGACTCTAATGGCTCAGTAATCTGGGTTTCAATAACATCGGCATTAGCACCCGGAAAACTGGTATTTACCGATACAATGGAAGGGTCAACGCTAGGGTAATCGCGTACGCCTAAGTAGGTATAGCCTATACCACCAAGTATCAGTAATATAATGTTCGCTACAGTAGCTAATACAGGACGCTTAATACAAGTTGACGCAAGAGACATTATTGTTCCGATTAAAAAATTGCTATCCTGCAAAGATAATAATTTTTTCGTAAATCGGTAAAAATGCTATTAATTCGTATTGGTATTGGGCGTACAGGAGGTGTACCTCTACTTTATAAACTTTTTAGCTAAATCAGTCCGGCACTCCTGAAATAGTTACCGACGGAGTTACCGTTGGTATTACTGCCATTATTATAGGACTTGAGGTAACAGGATTCGGGACCGGACAATTGTCATTTGAAGTCAGCACACAAGTAATTACATCGCCATGGGATGGCTCATAACTGTAGGTTGAACCGGTACCGCCGATAGGTGGTGCTAACCCGTTTACCCTCCATTGATAGCTTGGGGCTGTGCCGCCATTAGTAATAGTAGAGGAATAGGTTACTGTTGTACCCGAACAAATATTATTACCGGAGGCTGAAGTTGTTATCGTTAGTGTTACGTTTGGAGTTACGGTTATCGTTTGTGGTGTAGTAGAACTACTCGTACATCCATACGAATTTGTAGCTCTGACCGAATAGGTAGATATTGTCGTCAGAGTGGCTACATAAGTATTGGATGTTGTTGTAGAAGATGTGCCTCCAATAGTCCAAGTGTAAGTCATGGCGGTGGTAGAACCACTGCTCACAGTGGCAGTAAAGGTAGTCGGATCGCCTGCACACACTGTTGATGAACTGGCTAAAGCGCTAATTACCGGCTGCGGATATATTGTCATCAGTACCGCCGAAGGTGGTGCTATTGTAGTGAATACCTGATTTGTACTACTTAGGGTAACTGTCATGGCCGCATTGTCTGCGCCTGTTGGTGAGGCCGTAACCGTAAAAGTTGCGCCATTTTGCCCCGCAGGAATGGTTACCGTTGCAGGAATAGAGGAATAGGAGGTAGTGGCTCCGGTATAGTTCAGGTTAACAGTTACATCGTTAGCTGCAATAACTGAGTCTGGAAATTTGACTACAAACTGCCGGGAATCACCTTTACAAAGGTTCACAGCCGTATTGTTCAACAAACTTACGGTGGTGGCAACCGTTAGGATAGCCGGCTCACCAAAAGGAAGGGTTTGGCTCATGTTGCTGATTGAACTTCCATCAACTACCCACTGGCCTGCCCGCGTAATGTTTACAGGCACTGATACGGTAGCGGTACCCGATGGGAAAACTGATGCCCCTACCAATTGATAAAACTCGCTTCCAACAGTACAACTGTGTACTCCTCCCGTAAAACCGGAAGAGGTACAGCCGCCTGTACGAATTTGTAAACCCGTGTGGTCAACTCTAAAGCCCACATTGCCCAATAGTACAGCGCTATAGCTTAGGTAATTTAAATCAAGCGTCACATTGTCGCCAATATTCGCCGTATAATTTTTCAGGCCATTCCAAAAGTAGTCTAACTCGCCATCAAGCGTAGCGGTAAAAGAATGTCCAACCTTAACTTCCGTAATTTCTCCGGCAGGAATATTATCGTAGGCAACACCATGATTATTATCATTTCCTGTAGTAGAAAATGGGCCAAACTGGAACCAATTTTGACGTATGGTGCCTGTAGAGGTGCCATTCCCCGGTATATTATTTACGACCTGAGTTCCTACTCCATTTGCGTGCGTACAAACATTAGCCTTATCGAAGTTCCGTCCTATTGGGAAAAGTCCGATTACAGCACCGCCTGCGGTATTATTGCTTGCTCCTACTAAGCGCAAGGATTGCACTTGTGCAGTTGTCAAATACATATCTATTTGTGCCGGATTATCGTTTAAGCCGAAAATGTCGGGCAGAATATAGGCATATCCCCTGTCGGATGTGCCTAAGTAAGTATCATATCCATAGCCTAAAGTAATAGCGGTTCCGGACGGAATATTAGTGGCATCAATCGTTGCCGTTTTAATAAAATATTCGGGCGAAGATGTGTTGTACGAAAATTGCATCGTAACAGTAAATGTGTTTCCTTCATGAGTATTCGTAAATTTTTTGGTCATTTCCTGATTTGTGCCAACAGTAACAGATGATACATCTTCCCTTGTTTTCATAGTCTTACTTCGGTACACCGCTTCGTCCATCTTAATCACAAATAAATCACTATTAGTTGTCGAATAAAACTGATTGCGCCAACTGCCGCTTATCCATCGGTTTATCATATAAGAACCTGTGTTATCAACAACTATTTGCAATTCATTATTAGCAGAATTGCCACCTAAGGTAACAGCATTGTATTGTGCATAAAGTTGCGTAGAAGAAATAAAACACACGCCCAATACTATAAGAAATAAGTAAAATTTTTTCATCATCTATCTGTTTCTGTATTATGTACTCAATTATTTTTTATAAGTAAGACTATATTGCTCACCAGCTCTTGTAAAACTGATTTTTAGCAGATTGCCATCGAGTGTATATGCAAATGTGCGAGGCTCTTTTTCTGGCAAGGCAAGGGTTAATTGTCCGTTAACTGCTGTAAATGAGCATTTTATATTTTCCATTGTAGAAATAAAATCTGTGTTGGTGTGGTTTATACCAATTTCTACTCTTTCCAAGTTCCATGTGCCCAACAGTTGTTCATCTGTTTGCGCAAAAGCAGTACCAAAAGGCAGTAAACAGCAAGCGGAAAGCAATAGGCACAACGCAATAAGTGAGGTGTGACAAGTAAAGGGCTTTTTGAGTTTGGTTTTCATATCTTCATTGTTTGTTGATTTACATTGATTTAATTGAAAAAACAGCAGAGCAAGCATCTACACGCTTATTATACATCATAATAATTCTTCATCTTGCTTATTTTGATTTATTTACATAGATTAACCATTCATTTTAAACGGTTAAAAGTAAACAATTATAATATATTCCACAGAAATGTTTAACACTATTTAACATTTTAGGATGTTTTTTAACAGTATTTAACAAAAAAGTGGAGGTAAAGTTATAAAGTTAAAAGAATATAAGTTACTCGATTATTCAATCATTATAATTCTTAACTCTTAATCAATTTAATCCGGCACAGCTATGATAGTCAGCGAAGGGACTACTGTTGGTATTATCACCATTGTTATTTTATTTGATGTAACCGAACCGGAACAGGCTGAAGGATCCGAGGAAGTCAACACACAAGTAATCTCATCGCCATTGCCGGGCGTATAAGTATAGCTTGAACCGGTACTGCCGGTAATAGGCGCCACTTCGTTTATTAACCACTGATAGCCCGGTGATGAACCTCCATTGCTAATATTAGAAGTGTAGATTACACTTGTGCCGGCACAAATATTGTTGTCGGAGGCCGAAATGGTTATGGTAGGTGTTACCTCCGCTATTACCGTTATCGTTTGTGGCGCAGTAAAGCCACTCGTGCAACCATCTGAATTCGTAATACTGACCGAATAGGTAGATGTTGTCGTCAGAGTAGTTACATAAGTGTTGGATGTTGTTGTAGCGGACGTACCCGCTATAGCCCAGGTGTATGTCATTGCTGTAGTAGTACCGCTTGTTACCGTTGCCGTTAATGTTGATGAGTTCCCTAAACATATAGTAGACGGAGAGGCTGCTAAGCTAACCGAGGGATTTGCACTTGCTGTTACTGTCACCGTATTCGAGGTAAAGGTACAGCCATTGCTGTTGAACACCCTCACAGCATAACTGCCGGCTGCACTTATACTATTAGTGCTTACTGTTGTAGTACCCATCTGTGTAGCTCCATTATACCAGGTATAGGTCATCGATGGAGTTACCCAACTTGTTGCTACTTCTGCTGTTAAAGTTGATGTAGCTCCTGAACATATAGCCGTAGGGAAAGCGGTTATGGTAGCCATTGGTAAAACGGACGGCACATTCTTTATAATTCCTGTAACACTGGTGGGCGGCGACATAAGTCCGCCCATAGAAGAAGTAACCGCGACAATTTCTAATTTAAAAGTTTTGTTATCAATATCATAACAGTCATTAGCCGCTTCTATAGTTAGTGTTTTTGCTGTACTGTCCGGTTCAAAAGTAACGGTAAAATCGTGCGGCAAGGCAGTAACTCCTACAAAATCGGGTGCTGCTGCATTCGACACATTGGTTAAGCGTACCGTTGCTGTAACCGTTTCATTTAACTGGTGCTCACGAGTTAAATTATAAGTAAAGCTTTCTCCTTCGTTTCTTGTCAGGGTTAAGGGATTAGTAAATCTTACAACCGGCGGTTGGTCAAGCCTAATTTCGTGTTCTACGGTTACAGAGCCTCCAACAGGAATAGTACCGATAAAGATTGCCATCTCTATTGAAGCATCTTTCGCCAAAATTCGAGAGTACTCGCCTACAGCTTTGAAAAGAGGAGGATCAGCGGTCGAATAGTCTATATCGTCAAAACCTCTTTCCGGAAAATTTAGAAGTTGTCTCCACCCAACAGAGTTTCCAGTTCCTGAAACAGCCACACTGGAATTGGGCAGCATACAAAATAGTGTAATCATAGCGGGAGTATTACAACCGTATGCTGCTACCCAAGAAGGTACTCCGGGGACACCCTTGGCTTGTGATTCAACAACATTATAAGTTTCCACCATACCCGCACCGTCAAGGCCGGCTTCCTGGTCGGCATCCAGAGCTCGGGAAAAATAAACATTTGTCAATGCAACACTTGAGACATTGGTGATGGTGGTGTAATGAATAATGCGGGGGCCAACTATTTGAAACCGACAGTCAATATCAAACACATTACTTACGCCTCCACGCCAGGTAACATCATCATATACCCCGGGAGCGCTATTATAAGTAAAAGGAACAGCTGCATCTTTAGGCCGTATTTGAGGAGGATCAAACCCTGGTCTATCATTAGAATATCTTGTCCGGTTTCCACCTTGGGGCGTAAGCACAACGGTAAAACCTTCAAATATTACTCCCGGCAGAATGAAGTCGCCATATACGCCGGCGTGATTGCTCCAGTTACCACTGGGACAGGAAACAAAACCCAATATGCCGTTTGCCGGCCCCACTCCTCCTTGATTGGGGCCCCTGATATACCCTACAGGAGCATTTAAGGTAGAAGCGTAGCAGCCAAAATGATTAAATCCGGCTTCAATATATTGATTTCGGATAAAAGCATTGGTTGTTGTACCGCTCGTTACTAATTGTGCTGATAGTTTATTTGGAAATAAACTTATTAAAAAGATAGCAAAAAACAGCAAATTTCTTACAATTAGTTGGCATAGATTATTCATAATAATTCCCCCAATATTTTAAAATTCAACTATATTTAATCCGGCATCGCATGGATAGTCACCGAAGGATTTGCTGTTGGTGTTACCGTCATTGTTATTTTATTTGAAGTAACCGAACCGGAACAGGCTGAAGGATCCGAGGAAGTCAACACACAAGTAATCTCATCGCCATTGCCGGGCGTATAAGTATAGCTTGAACCGGTACTGCCGGTAACAGGCGCCACTTCGTTTATTAACCACTGATAGCCCGGTGATGAACCTCCATTGCTAATATTAGAAGTGTAGATTACACTTGTTCCGGCACAAATGTTGTTGTCGGAGGCCGAAATGGTTATGGTAGGTGTTACTCCCTCCGCTATTACCGTTATCGTTTGTGGCGCAGTAAAGCCGCTCGTGCAACCATCTGAATTCGTAATACTCACCGAATAGGTAGATGTTGTCGTCAGAGTAGTTACATAAGTGTTGGATGTTGTTGTAGCGGCCACGCCTCCAATATTCCAGCTATAAGTCATAGGCGAAGTAGAGCCGCCACTTACTGTTGCTGTAAAGGTAACCGGAGTGTTGGAACATACTGCTGATGAACTTGCAATAACGCTGACTACGGGCGGGATGTTCAACCATACTGTACCCGTATATAGCGAATCGGCTGTTGCACCGCTGTAGCGTACCGACATGGAAATGGTATGTGAACCGCAAGTGCTGAGCACCGAAGCCGGAATAGTTACCGTGTTGGAAGTATTGGTGTTTTCGGTTACAGAATAGGGTGTGCCGTTTACTAACCACTGCACCTGAGTAAAGGGCTTTTCTATGGTGCGCTTTAGCG
>JAIRUB010000189.1 GCA_031254635.1 Prevotellaceae bacterium
CAATGCTACATCCGATAGTTTACGCAAGCTTGATGAACAAACCTTTTTGGCAGTCTTCGACGGTGTCCCGATGTTTGATGTAGCGGTGGCCGACTTGCAGCAAAATGTGATAGAGTTGCTGGCAGTGGCTACTCAAGTGTTTCCTTCAAAAGGCGAATGCCGTAAAATGTTGCAGGGTGGGGGAGTGAGCCTGAATAAAGAAAAAATTGCAGATATTAATTTGCAGGTGAGTACTAATTTCTTGATTAACGAAAAATATTTGTTAGTACAAAAGGGGAAGAAAAATTATTATATTATCAGAGTGAAATAATATGCGAAAAATTATTGCCATTTTATTGTTGTGCGTTCCGGCATTTGCTTGGGCGCAACTCTCGGCGCCAACAGCCGATTATGCGCTGCCTACTACCGGCCTTACGGGTGATTACGATTATATTTATGTGTTTTATGATCAGGCAACAATGTCGCTTACAGCAACACAACCCAATGGCCATAATGCCGAATTTACCTGGAAAAAATTGAATGTTCCGGCTGTTTCGCTCGATTTGTACCATCAGGAAAGCGGAGTAACTTCTTCTATTATCGATATTGAAGAAGGCGGATATCAGGTAACCGTACTTGATTTGGATGATTTAACAACTCCTGTCGATACCTTTACCACTTGGGTGTTTCGTGATATCTTTCGTATAGAATCAGTAAGCTGCCTTGATAATGATTGTGCCATAATGCATTTGAGCGTGCTTACAACCCCTGATTTTTATACATCTTATGCTATCTACAATTTTCAGCAGTTCCTTACTCCACCGCATATAGGCAGAACCAATTTAGCATTAGTGCAGTCGGCAGAATGGACGCCGGTGAATGGAGCGGGGCAGGAAATAGATATTTTTCCTAATATAGAAAATCCTGATAATTCATGGCGTACCAGTCGTAATAAGTCTGTGTTTATCCACAATCCGCCGCCCTTAGTTAACGCAGCCTATCGTTTGGAGGTTACTAATGTGTTTGGTAGAAGTGCCAGCTACACAACGCCAATTATTAATGCTGTAGCAACCAGAGCTATTTCAACCATAGAAGAATATAATAAAGAGAATAACTCCTGGCGGGATGCCGGCGAATTGCCTGAGGGCGAAGCCTTGTATGAACTGCGTTTTAAACACGATAAAAGCATTAATGCTAATCACTACGAATGGACAGGCTTTGCCAATGCTCGCCAGGCCAATGGCGACAGGACGGTGGTGTGGCAGGAAAGTACCACCAATGCCAATGCAGAGGTGAAACCACAAATGCCCCATAATGGAAAGTTGTACGAGGGTTATACGCCTGGTTCTTATCAAGTGCGCCTTACTGTAAGCAATAATAACGGTTGTGTGGATACTGATACTATCAAATATATCGTTGTTGAGCCTTCGGCCTTTGATACTCAAGCTATACCTAATGCTTTTACGCCCAATGGCGACAATCAGAATGATATTTTTACCTTTGTGAAAGGTCAAGAGCCGATATCAATGGAGTATATTTATGTGTATATCTACAATCGCTCCGGCGGATTGGTATATCGCTACGAAGGCCGTTTTGATGCATGGGAAGGATGGGACGGCCGTATGATGGGCACAGGCAGCAATGTGCCGGAAGGCGTATATTTCTACGTTATTTCCGGTACAGGATGGGATGATATTACCTATAATACAAAAGAATATTCAGGATATTTACACCTCTTCAGATAAATGGCTCAAAAAACTTCCATACCTTCGGGAACGCGTGATTTTTTACCGCATGAAATGTTGCGGCGTAATTATATTTTCGACACCATCCGCAGCGTTTTTAAACAATATGGATATGTTCCTATAGAAACGCCTGCCATGGAAAACCTCTCTACCTTGCTTGGTAAATATGGAGAAGAGGGCGATAAATTGTTATATAGAATATTAAATTCTGGCGATGCCTTTGCCGCTGTGGAGCCTTCAGACTTGGCTAACAGGAATCTCTTGTCGGCGAAAATTTGCGAGAAAGGCTTGCGTTATGACCTTACAGTGCCCTTTGCACGCTTTGTGGTACAACATCAGCAAGACATTGTGTTCCCTTTTAAACGATACCAGATACAGCCTGTGTGGCGTGCCGACCGTCCGCAGAAAGGCCGTTATCGCGAATTTTATCAGTGCGATGCCGACGTGATTGGTAGCCGCTCTATCCTAAACGAGGTTGAATTAGTGCAGATGGTGGATGCGGTATTTACTCAATTAAATATTCCGGTAACAGTAAAAATTAATAACCGAAAAGTGTTAAGCGGTATAGCTGAGGTAATGGGTGCCGCCGAGCGCTTGATAGATATTACTATAGCTATTGATAAGATAGATAAGATAGGAAGGGAAGCTGTATTGAATGAATTAAAAAATAAAGGTATTACAGAAGCTGCTATTCAACAATTGTTACCTATATTGACTCTAAGTGGTACGAATGAAGAACAGTTGACACGTTTATCCGATATTTTGTCTGCTTCGTTAATAGGTTTGCAGGGAATAGAAGAATTGCATACTATTTTCAATTATTTGGAAATGCTGAAATTACAGCAAACGGTGGAGCTTGACTTATCCTTAGCCCGCGGGTTAAATTACTATACAGGGGCGATTTTTGAAGTAAAAGCCAATGAAGTAACCATAGGAAGCCTTTGTGGCGGTGGACGCTACGATGACCTTACAGGTGTTTTTGGGCTTAAAGACGTTTCGGGGGTGGGAATTTCTTTCGGCGCCGACCGTATTTATGATGTACTCAATACCTTGAATAGATTTCCGGAAGCGACAATGGAGCATACTAAAGTTCTTTTCCTGAATTTAGGTATGCAAGAGTCGTTAAAAGCCATAGAATACCTAAAAGCGGTAAGGGCAGCAGGTATTCCGGCTGAAATATACCCCGAAACGGCCAAAATGAAAAAACAAATGGAATATGCCGATAAAAAAGCTATACCTTATGTAATAATTATAGGAGAAGAAGAATTGCAATGTAATATCCTTTCATTCAAAGATATGCATTCCGGTGAGCAGAAAAAAACGGATTTTGAGGCGCTTATAAAGTGTTTTTTGTGTTAAATTTTGTAAAAAAAAACATGAAAAAGTTTGGAAACATATAATAAACACTTATATTTGCACCACGAAATTAATAATAACGAACATTTCATTAACCTTTTAAAAAACTAAAAATTATGAACAAAGCTCAATTAATTGACGCAGTTGCAGCTAAAGCTGGTTTAACCAAAGTTGATGCAAAGAAAGCCCTTGATGCTTTCATCGGTGTAACAGCAGGTGCATTGAAAAAAGGTGATCGTCTTGCATTAGTAGGGTTCGGATCTTTCTCTGTAACCAAACGTAGTGCTCGTACAGGTCGTAATCCTCGTACCGGTGCAACCATCAAGATCGCTGCAAAGAAAGTAGTTCGCTTTAAACCGGGCGCTGAATTAAACGCTATGGTTAAGTAAAAAAAATTTCTTATTTGATTAAAAGAAGAGCCCGCAAGGCTCTTCTTTTTTTTTACTTTATGAAGAAGCCTGTACTTTATATATTGCATCACTTTATATAAGGGTGATATACCGGCCTCGCACGGCGGCCGCCTGTCATCATTAGGGATAATTATAACCATGATAAAAATTAGCGAATCACGTGCTATATTTTTATAAAAATTACCCCGATTTTGAGAGATTTTGCTTGAATCGGGGTAATTGGTTTTTGTCGTTTTTTCAGCTCAGTCAGAATTTCCGAGCATAGTACTTTTTTGAAATAATTTTGCTCTTTGAGAATTGAATGTATAAATCCGTCCTATGGAGAGTACGGAAAATGTTTTAATTACAGTCCCAAATCAAAACGCACTTTTAAGCCAACAGCCATAGGCCGGATGGAAGAGGCAAAGCCGGAATTCAATAAACTATTAGAAACGTACATATCGTTGCTATTTACAGCGTTTTCTTGATAATCAAAAGCAATTGGATGTGCATCTTTTTTGCTTTGCATATCGTTCAATCCATAGTTGAAATAAACACCTATCGATAACCCGCTCTTTGTACCGATTGCAAAACGGTAAGCTGCTTCAAGGGTAAGTTGTATTGATAGCTTTGCATCCCAATTGCCGGAATGTTTGCCCGTTGGCACCATTCCGAATACTTCATTAAAGTTGTAAGTCTGATTTTCTAATTCGTAAGTCCCTTCTGCACGTAAATTATGGAAAGAAGTGGTATAGCTGCAATTTAACGGAAATCCGAATTTGAAACCTCCGATAAAACGCAGGCTGTTTCCAGTTTCGCCAAAAGGCAAAGAATAGCGTAGTGTGAGCGGAATTTCAAGCAATAGGGCAGAAACATCTTCCTTAAAAGCGTCGGTTTTGGGCATAAATGTAAAATCACACTTCCCGGAATCATCATAGCCTGTATGGGTGTCTTCAAATTTATTGTATTTTAAGGAAGCGTTGTAAAAGGAAAAATCAGCACCTGTGCCGATACTCCAGTTTTTGTTCAAATTATAGTTATATCCTATCC
>JAIRUB010000196.1 GCA_031254635.1 Prevotellaceae bacterium
TCCCCAATCCATTTTCCCATTCCAATTGTATATGCCTAAAAAAACGCATTTTTTCGATAGAAAAAAAGAGAATAAAAAATAATTATTAACACGAAAAAAGGTCAACATATTTCAGGACAAGATATTATTCATTGTTCATTATATAATTATTTCTTGTATCTCGCATTCAAGCCGTTCAGCACATCCTTGGTGATGTCGAGGGAAGGCGAGCCTTGAAGCACAGCATTGGTACTTCCGCTGGTGCTGAGGATTAAGGAATAGTTGTGTACTTGATTGTATTCTGCTAAGAAGGTTTGAATAGCATCAAAAATACGGCGGAACATCACAGCCTCTTCTTCACCCATCTCGTTTTGCACCTTTTGGGCATATTGTTGCAGGTTGGCTTGTTCTTGTTGTAGCTGAACTTGTTGTTGTTCGGCTTGCGAACGGGTAAGCAAACCCTTCTGAACCTTTTCTTCAAAATCTTTAACTTTGAACTCAAAAGCCTTGCCTTTATTGTCTAAATCCTTTCTGATTTTTTCGGCTTTTTTCTCCAATTCGAGTTTCAAATCGTGGAACATATCGTAATCTTGTACCAGCGAGTCAATTTGAACATACACCACACTGCCGTCGGTAGCTACCGTTTCATCCGATTTAGCCATAGTGCCGACAGGCTTGCCGCCGGTGCAGCAAAAATAAAGAATATACAGTCCGATGACAGCTGCTGCCAACACTGCATTTACAATAATAAAGATGTTTTTTTTCATAATTTGTATTTTAATATTATTTAATTATTCATTGTCCTTCTGTGTTTCCACCGTTTGTGCGACCAGAGCCAATACTGTGGCTGTCGCTTGATGGCTTCCTCCAATAGCTTTGCAAACCTGAGTGTGATTTCATGATCGGGCAGTTCCTTTGGTTGCTCGCAGATAGAAGTAAAGTTGAAGTGGTAGGCTGCCCGTTTTTTGCGCAACAATTCCACATAAACCACCGGTAAATCCAAATGAGTAGCCATTTTTTCAGCTCCACTGAAAAAATTAGTGTCCTGACGAAGAAAACTCGTCCAGCATTTTGATTTGTCAGTTGGCGATTGGTCGGCAATAAAGACATATACGCGCTGCTCTTCTCTATGTGTCAGCATATAACGCATAAGGTGCTGCATAGGAATAATAATGCCGCTATTACTGAAACGGGTACGGAGACGTTTCATTAAACTGTCGAAAGCTCCTTTTTGTTCTTTATAGGCAAACATAAAGTTGAAAAGTCCGGCAATCAGCGCCATATATTCCCAATTACCATAATGGCCTGTTAATATTACCACGCTTTTTCCCTCTTTGCAATAATTTTCCAATAGCTCTACATTGTTAAAGCTAACGGTTTTCATCATTCTTTTTTTCGAAGTACCTAACATATAGATGTTTTCGAAGAATAAATCGGCAAAATAACGGTAGAATTGTTTGGCTAATAGCTTAATTTCGGCATAGCTTTTTTCAGGGAAAGAACGGCTTAAATTAATATATATGACCGATTTACGATATCGAATGAGATACCGAATGATAAAATAGAAGATATCGGCATAAAGGAACAGTATCCTTTTCGGCAACCAGGCCAAAGGATATATAATACATAGTAACAGCCAATAACGTATATTTGCCAGCATTAATTTTGATAAATAATCATGCAAAGATAGGAATTTTCAGTTTTTTATTACTATCTTTGCTTAAATCTAAACTTTTAAATTTAAAAACATGTTTAAAAATCATCCAAAAGGACTACTCGGAGCAGCGTTATCTAATATGGGCGAACGCTTCGGGTTCTACATCATGATGGCTATCTTGTCATTATTCTTAATGGCAAAATTCGGTCTGGGAAAAACAGAAGCCTCAATTATTTATTCCGTCTTCTATGCCTTGATTTACATTCTTGCATTGGTCGGCGGACGTATTGCTGATAAAACCAAAAAATACAAGGGTACTATCTTTGTTGGTTTGATTATGATGGCAATAGGCTACTTGATGATTGCCGTTCCAACGCCTACTCCGGTACCTAGTTTGGCACTTTACTTAACCATAACTTGCCTTGGCTTGTTGGTTATTGCCTTTGGTAACGGGCTATTTAAGGGCAATCTGCAAGCAGTTGTTGGCCAGATGTATGACAAACCTGAGTATTCGAAAAAGAGAGATGTCGGCTTTCAGTTATTTTATATGTTTATCAATGTGGGCGCTCTGTTTGCACCGCTCTTTGCCGTGGGTATTCGTAACTGGTGGGTAGAGCATAATGGATTTCTGTATAACTCCGACCTTCCTGCGCTTTGTCATGGCTTTTTGAAAGGAACAAATACAGCTGAAGCTACGGAACGTTTTAGCGCCCTCGCTTCAGATGTGTCTATTGCAACTCCGGTTACCGATTTAACAACTTTTGCGAACAACTATTTGGATATTTTCAATACCGGCTTCCACTATGCATTTGGAGTAGCTATTATTGCCATGCTTATTTCGATGACCATATATATGTTCAACAAGAGAAAATTTCCTACTCCTGCCGACAAAAAAATGGTGGCAAGCAGTAACGAAATTCAAATGAGCGTACACGAAATAAAGCAACGTTTTTACGCCTTGTTTGCTGTATTTGCAGTAGTTATTTTCTTCTGGTTCTCCTTCCACCAAAATGGGATGACACTCACGTTTTTTGCTAAGGAATATACCGACTTGAGTTGGCTCGGCTTTACACTTGGGCCTGTCAAGTTTGCAGGAGCAGAAATATTCCAGTTCTTTAATCCTTTCTTTGTGGTATTCCTTACGCCGATTGTAATTGCATTCTTCGGCTGGCTTAAATCAAAAGGTAAAGAACCTTCGACTCCCAGAAAGATAGCTATCGGTATGGGTATTGCTACCCTTGGATTTGTTGTTATGTTGCTTGGTTCCTTGGGCCTTCCTTCCGTGCATGAAGCAGAAGCAATGGGTGGCTTGGGTACTTCCATGCGCGTTACGCCATTCTTACTTATCGGTACCTATTTCATACTTACCATAGCAGAGTTATTTATCAGTCCTTTGGGCTTATCGTTCGTATCAAAGGTTGCGCCTCCGCAACATCAGGGTATTATGCAGGGTTGCTGGTTAGGAGCAACGGCAATTGGCAACCAATTGCTGTTTATCGGCGCTATTTTCTATACAAGTTTTCATCCTGCGGTGGCATGGGGCGTGTTTGTTGTAGCCTGTTTAGTATCCATGTTTACCATGCTTGCCATGGTGAAGTGGTTAGAACGTGTAGCTAAATAAGAAAACACTCATTAAAAATGTAAAAAAGAGCGAAATAATAAATTTTGCTCTTTTTTGTTTTTTGGGTTTTTATGCATATATTTGTATGATTTTTTAATGAAATATAATTTTTATCAATAACAATAATTTATGGCAGAAGACAAAAAATTTGTTCCGTTCGTTTCGTCGGATACAAACATGAAAGAATTTACCGTTCGAGCGTTGCTTATCGGTTTGATATTGGCGGTTGTTTTGGGCGCTGCCAATGCCTATTTGGGCCTAAAGGCCGGTATGACTATTGCCGCTACTTATCCAGCAGCAGTTATCGGGATGGCTGTGTTGCGTTTCTTTAAAGGAAGCATTCTGGAGGAAAATTTTACCCGTACTGTCGGTTCTATTGGTGAATCGGTGGCGGCAGGTGCAATTTTTACCCTTCCGGCCTTCTACATTGCCGGAATATGGAATGGCGAAGAGTTTAGTTCGCTTAGCAGTTACCTGACTGCCTCACTGATTTTAATAGCCGGTGGTACTTTGGGCGTTCTGTTTGTAGCCTTACTGCGCCGCGTAATGGTTGAAGATAAAGACTTGCCTTTCCCCGAAAGCGTGGCTGCTGCCGAAATTCACAAAGCAGGCCAGGGTAGCGGCGGAGGTTCTAAATACCTCTTCATAGCAATGATTGCAGGTGCCTTGATTAAATTTGCCGGCGAACTGAAACTATTTGCTACCGGCTGGACAACTTTCTTTAAAACAGCCTCAGCAAAATTGGCCAGCGGAAAAACCTTGCAAGGCGGATTTTTTGCCGGCGGCCCGGCTATCAGCCCTGCGTTTCTGGGCGTAGGCTATATCATTGGCCCCCGATTAGCTTCTTTGAATTTTAGTGGTTTAATCTTGGCTTGGGGCTTGTTGGTGCCGATGTTTTTAGCAATCTTAGGCGACTCATTCGTGAGCGGACTGCAAGTTAATGTCAACAAGGGTATCGACGCTGCCTCAATAGGAGCATGGGAAAATGCAGCCGATGTGGTGTGGCGGCAAATGGTACGTATCATTGCCATTGGCGGAATGTTGGTAGCTGCCTGTTTTACCCTCTACCGGATGCGCAATAGCTTGGGCACCGGCCTGAAACGCTCGATGAAAGACTTGAAACGTGCCGCACAAGGCTCTGGAGATAAGGTGGAACGTACCGAGAAGGATTTGAAATCGGCAACTATATTGATTGGTATTTGTGCTGCTGCCGTGTTAACCTTTATCATTACCTTTTTCATTTTTAAAACCTCTATCTTAGTAGCCGTAGTAGCTTCTACGCTGATGACTATCTTAGCCTTCTTCTTTGCGGCTGTTTCCGGCTATTTGGTAGGAATTATCGGATCAAGTAATAACCCGATTAGCGGTTTAACAATTACCGCTTTAGTGGTAACTGCGCTGATTTTAGTAGCCTGTGGCGTTACCGGCAATGAAGGCGTAGCCGCCGTGCTGGGCATTGCTGCTATTGTGTGCGTAGCCGCAGCCGTTGGCGGAGAAATGTTTCAGGATTTGAAAGCCGGGCATATCTTGGGTGGTACCCCCTGGAGAATGCAGGCAGGTAACATTATTGGCGTAATTCTTTCCGGCTTTGTGATGTTCGGCGTATTGATTGTTTTGAATCAGGGCGACATTAATATGGGTGTAGCGCAAGGTTATGAAGGCGGGTTCGGGAGCCAGCATCTGCCCGCTCCGCAAGCCGGCCTAATGGCAGCCCTTGCCTCCGGTATTGTTGAGGGACAAATGACCTGGGTGCTGATTATTGCCGGTATGATTATGGGCGTCGCCTTTATATTGATGGGCATAAAGAGCCCGATGTTGATATTTGTAGGGATGTATCTGCCTTTTGCAACTGTGTTTGCCATTTTCACGGGAGGTTTGATTAAGGGGATTCTCGATTTGTATGTTGCGCGCAGGAAATACAACGAAGGACAGTTGTTAACCACCGAAAATACCGGTGTGCTGATGGCTTCGGGCTTGATTGCGGGAGAAGCGCTCATGGGATTGATTATTGCCATTTTTGCTATGTTTAATAGATTTTTTACGGATATGCTCAATATATCTAATCCTCAGTATTTCATAGGATTGGGTATTATTGCCGCTGTTGCTTACTTCCTTATTAAGACTCCGTTGAAAAGAGCAAGTAAACAATGAAGCAGAATTTATTCGACTTAGTTCCAAAAATTAGTGAACATATTACAACTGAAAAGGAGGAAGAGTTATCAGTAATAACTTTCCCTCGTTTCAGGAGTAAGTTTATGCAAAAATATTTTGTTTCTAAAAGAAAATCGCCCATCATTCGCATTCGTCTTGAAGAACACGGTACGGCTGTTTGGGATTTAATTGATGGAAAACGCACCGTCAAAGAGATTGCGGATATTTTAGTCGAGCATTTTCAGCATGAAAAAAACTACGAATATCGCGTTGCTGCTTATGTTTCGCAGCTATATAAGCAGGGGTTTGTGAAGAAGGGGTGAAGCGATTTGTTTTCGATGAAAGGTACGAGGTGCGGGGTACTCGGTGAAGAGTGAATAATTGTATATTGCATATCGCAAAGTCGCACATCGCAAATCCTGATACTTGATACCCTAATCACTTAGTCACCTTTTGTAATACTTTACATTTTCGGGATTTCGTAAACTTTATGAACTTTCCAAACTTTTTCCTATCTTTGCCCTATGAATAATCTTCCGCTTTGGAAAAACGACCCCTGGCTTGAACCTTTTAAACAGGTAATTTTTCGCAGACACGAACAAGCCTTGATTCGTAGGCAGGAATTGGCCTATGGGCATAAAAAAATGTCCGATACAGTCAATGGGCATTTATACTATGGCCTACATCCTACTGCCGGAGGATGGGTGTTTCGCGAGTGGGCGCCCAATGCTACCGCTATCTATATCGTTGGTGAATGTAACAACTGGGAAAAGTTGCAGGACTATGCACTGCAAGCTATAGGTAAGGGCAATTGGGAAATTCATTTACCGGCCGGCGCTTTTCATCATTTATCGCTTTATAAATTATTGGTGGAGTGGGAAGGTGGTTGCGGCCTGCGTATCCCCGCCTACGCAAACCGAACGGTGCAGGATGAAACAACGAAACTTTTCTCAGCGCAGGTTTGGGCTCCACCGAAAAAATATAGATGGAAAAACACCGCTCCTCAAAGAGTAAACTATCCACTTATTTATGAGGCGCATATTGGGATGAGTGGAGAGGAGGAGCGGGTGGCAACTTATACGGAATTTCGTAAAAATGTGTTGCCGCGGATTGTCAGTCTTGGTTATAATATGATTCAACTGATGGCTATTCAGGAGCATCCTTACTACGGTTCCTTCGGCTATCAGGTGTCGAGTTTTTTTGCCGCCTCTTCGCGTTTCGGTACGCCCGACGAGTTGAAACAGTTGATTGACGAGGCCCACGGTTACGGTATAGCTGTGATTTTAGATATTGTACATTCGCATGCCGTGCGGAACGAAGAAGAAGGACTGAGCCGTTTCGATGGTACCTATAGTCAGTATTTTCATGATGGGGAACGAGGAGAACACCGCCTGTGGAATTCACGTTGTTTCAATTATGGCCGTTCCGAAGTATTGCATTTTCTTTTGTCGAATTGCAAATATTGGATGGAAGAATATCGTTTCGATGGTTTTCGCTTCGACGGCGTAACCAGCATGATTTATTTCGACCACGGGCTTGGTCGCAGTTTTACCGATTACAGTATGTATTTCGATGGCGGACAAGATGAGGAAGCGCTCACTTACCTGAGTTTAGCCAACACACTCATCCATGAAATAAATCCCCAAGCGGTAAGCATCGCTGAAGAAGTGAGTGGAATGCCCGGATTAGCCGCTCCCATTGCCGACGGAGGAACAGGTTTCGATTTTCGTATGAGCATGGGCGTGGCCGACTATTGGATAAAAATTATCAAGGAACAAAAAGACGAAGAGTGGAATATAGGCGAACTGTTTTATGAATTAACCAATAAACGCGCCGATGAACATACTATCAGCTATGCCGAGTGCCACGATCAGGCAATGGTGGGCGACAAAACCATTGTCTTCCGTTTGATGGATAAGGAGATGTACACCGACATGAGTGTGTTGCACCCGAATTTAATCGTAGAACGCGGCATGGCCTTGCATAAGATGATTCGCTTGCTCTCGCTCAGCACAGCCGGCGACGGTTATCTGAATTTTATGGGCAATGAATTCGGCCATCCCGAGTGGATTGATTTTCCACGCGAAGGGAATAACTGGAGCCATCAATATGCGCGCCGCCAGTGGCACTTGGTTGATGACAAGACGCTGCGTTACCAATACCTCTGGGCTTTCGACAAGGCTATGATTGCGCTGGCGCGAAAAGAACAAATTCTTGCACAGCGGCCTCAACTGCTTTTACAGCACATTGCCGACCAGGTGTTGGCCTTCAAACGAGGTAATTTACTGTTTATTTTTAATTTTCATCCCGAAAAGTCATATACCGATTATCGTATTGAAATAGCCTCCGGAAAGTACCTCACCGAGTTGGACAGCGATGCTGCCGTATTCAACGGATTCGCGCGTGTGGACAGCGATGTAGCGCATTTTACTATCAACAAAAAAGAAAAAAATTATTTACAATTATATCTCCCAAATCGAACAGTACAGGTGTTGAGACATTACTTTTGAGTCTAAATTTATATGAAAAATGTAAAACTTATTTTTATTACAGTAATATTACTATTCTGTCTGTCGTGTACTGAAAAATATGCTGAAGAACAACCTCAAACTAAAGTCCTACAGCTAAATGATGAACAAATGGCTGTTTTAAGATCTATGAGGAACGACAACAATGAGGTAAGCCAAGACGAAGTACTAGCTTATGTTAATGATGTAATTACCGTATTGGATGGAGAAGTT
>JAIRUB010000026.1 GCA_031254635.1 Prevotellaceae bacterium
GGATAGGGAGGGCGTTGCTTCGGGAATCCGCGGTTTCCTTCAATAGAGGCTATCAATGCGGTTTCTTCGCCACAGACAAAGGCACCTGCCCCTTCGTAAACTTCAACATTAAACGAAAATCCGCTATCAAGAATATTTTCGCCGATGAGTTTGCGCTCTTTGCATATTTCTATGGCGGTGCGAATGCGCGTAACTGCCAAAGGATATTCGGCGCGTATGTAAAAAATGCCGGTAGATGCTCCGATTGCGTAAGCAGCAATCAACATTCCCTCAATTACCCGAAATGGATAAGATTCCAACAGCATTCTATCCATAAATGCGCCGGGATCTCCTTCGTCGCCATTGCATATTATATATTTAACGGGGCTTTCCGATTTAGCAATAATTTCCCATTTTTTTCCGGCTAGGAAACCGCCACCTCCCCGCCCACGAAGGCCACTCGTGAGGACAGCATTAACAATCTCCCTCTCATTTGGGGAGGGTTGGGGAGGGGTGAATACTTTTCTTAATGCCTCAAAACCACCATGTACAATATATTCATCAATATTTAATGGTGTAAGAATGCCGTAGCCTTCGGTAGAAATGTGGAGTTGGTTGGAAAGAAAACTGTTTATAATGTCCGTTCTTTCCTTTTCCGATTTCCAAACTACATTGTTCCAAGTTGTATCGGTATGATAGATGTCTATTTGCCCAAGCAAACTGTTTTTTAGCCGCTTAAAATATCCTGCCGGTTTGAAATGATGATGCAAAATTTCTTTTATTTCTGCGGCTTTCACATTCGGGTAGCGCATTACCGAACCATCGGGTTGAACAATATCAATTAGAGGTACTTTGTTACATACACCAACGCAACCTACGGGTTTAATATGAATTTCAATTCCCAACTGACAGGAAGCCTGTAACAATTCTTTGTATATATCGCCGGTACCGCTTGCTATGCAACAGGAACCCATACCGAGCCGAACTTCAAAGCCCCCTCTAACTCCCCCAAAGGGGGAGGATTGTTCCCCTCCTTTGGAGGGGTTAGGGGAGGCTTTTGTAAGAAAATCCTCAATCACTTCATTTACTTTTCCGGATTGAACATGTCCGTATATTTTTTCATCAATCTGCACCACCGGAGCCAAGGTACAACAACCCAAGCAAGCGATTTTTTCGATGGAAAAAAGTTTATCGGCAGTAGTTATTTCGTTGCCCTCTATTTTCAGTTCGCGGCGAAAAGCATCGTACACATTTTCTGCACCTTTTACATGGCAAGCGGTGCCGGTGCACACTTTTATCAGGTGTTTACCATAAGGAATATGCCGAAATTGGGAATAAAACGAGGAAGCGCTAATAAGTTGCGCTCTATCAATTTCTGTTTTTTCGTAAACACGTTCAATGGCAGCCTGCGGAAGATAGTCAAACTCATTTTGCAGCGCCTGAAGCAAGGGAATAATAATGCTCCGCGATGTTCCGGTGCGTTGAATGATAGCATCTGTTTGAGCTACGAAGTCAGTGGTGTTGTTGCAATTACAATTCATTTATTTATGTTTTTTTAGCACGCAGATGACGCAGATTTTATTCATTGGTATTATATTTTAGCTGTTGTTTTTTCGGTCGTTATTGAATGCTTTTCGGCGAATTTCGGGTTTCATTCCAAAATTTAATAACAAACCAACTTCTTTGTCTGTTGCCTTTAAGTAATTGATTAATTGTAATTCATGTTCTTCCACTAAATAATCAATTGCCTTCAACTTTAAAACCCTTGTTTTGAAGTTCAAAATAAAGGGCGTTTTGATACACATTTTCCAAAAAACCAAAGCCTAATTCGTTATACACGCAATAAAATGCCTGTGTAATTTTATCTGTCAATTCTTTATGTTTATATTTCTCCATCTGCGTAAATCTTGATAATCTGCGTCATCTGCGTGCTAATCATTTTTCATATCATTCAATATTTATCCCTGCTTTCCGAGCCTGCGAATGTTGAAACTTCCGCTTAATATGGTACAATTGTCCGTCTTTTACAAATTTTGCTCCCGTTATCGTGCTTAGCATCGCCGCGATAGACATAGCAATGGCGACAACCCTCACTTAATTTATGGCAGCCATGCCATAAATTCCACATCTTCGACTTGTATTTAATAGCGTTTTTGGGCATACTATTTCAATTTTTCAACAAACTTATCAATAGCCTTCCAATCAATCCGGTGAACGGTTTTGTTGGTTTTTGCAATTTTCTTTACAATGAAGCGTTCAAAGAAGTTCATTTGTTCAAACAAAAACTCTCCGCCTAAAAGTTCAGTTGCTTCGGCCTTATCCTGCAATGTTTTTGGATAGGCATTTTTTAATTCTTTTTTCTGTTCCTCTTTATCTATGTGCATTCCACAAATAAACAAAGCTATTTTCTTCTGTAATAAAGCAGGCTCGTTTGCTTTACAAAAAGCCTTCATTTTACCGGATGCCTTCCCCGCATAAATGGAAGAACCGAGAATTACTGTATCAAATCCACTAATATCCGGATTTGAATTCTTTTTTAACGAAAATAATTCTACCTCGTTTGTTTCTATCAGTTTTTCGGCAATCGAAACGACTACTTTTTCTGTAGTGCCATGTTTCGAAGCATATACAATTGCTGTTTTCATACATTAGATATTGAATTAGTTATATATAGTAGGCAGTTCGTCAGTAGATACTGCATCTAAGTTTTTGTCCCATAAATATTTTTTTGTTTCCCTGACTATTGCACCGCTAAGCAGTAATAGGGTAATAAGATTGGGTATTGCCATAAAAGCGTTAAACATATCGGCTGCATCCCAAACAACTACCAAAGGAATTACAGCGCCTATGTAGGCTACAATACTGAATAAAATTCTAAAGGGTAAAATACACTTCTTACCGAATAGGTATTCCATGGTTCTCTCGGCATAATAGCACCAGCCAAGCACTGTAGTCCATGCAAATAAAAATATACCGACTGTAAGTATAATTGGGCCGACTACCGGAATTTGGTTATAAGCAAAAGCTACAAACTCTCCACCTTTCAGGTTTTCATAACCTGCCGGATTTTTAAGAATAGTAGTAACTAACATTAATCCTGTTAAGAAACACATTATAATTGTATCTAAAAAAACAGCCGACATAGATACCAAAGCTTGACGAACAGGATTTCTTGTTACTGCTGCTGCTGCTGCCAAAGGAGCGGAGCCAAGTCCGGACTCGTTTGAAAACAAGCCTCGGGCAACGCCATAACGCATTGCCATTAACAAGGTAGATGCTACGAAACCACCGCCTGCCGCCCGTGGCGTAAACGCGCTTTTTACAATCAGCGTAAGCGCTTCGGGAACGTAAGCAATATTCAGGCAAATGACGAATATGTTCATTAAAATAAATATAACCGCATAAGTCGGAACAATTTTTTCGGATACTTTCGCTATCGACTTAATACCGCCAACAATAACAGCAAATGTAATAATGAAAAGCACAATACCTGTTATGTGCGTATTGATGTTAAACTGGCTTTCCATCATTACTGAGATAGCGTTTACCTGCACCATATTACCTATACCAAAAGATGCAAGAGAGCAGAAAATGGCAAACAAAATGCCAAGCCATTTCATCTTAAGCCCGCGTTCCAAGGCATACATCGGGCCGCCCAACATAGTGCCGTTGGATGTTTGAACCCTGTATTTTACGGCGAGCAAACCTTCGGAATATTTTGTAGCAATACCAAAAAAGCCTACTATCCACAACCAGAATATAGCTCCCGGTCCGCCTAAATAAATAGCCATAGCAACACCCACAATATTGCCGGTACCAAGAGTGGCGGCTAAGGCTGTTGATAGCGCGCCAAACTGGCTAACGTCGCCCGGCGCGCCCTTGTCTTTGGTAACAGCAAGCTTCAGCGCTTTAAAGGTATATCTTTGGACAAATCTTAATCTAAAAGTTAGAAAAATGTGTGTACCAACCAACAGAATTAGCATAGGCCAACCCCACACCACATCGTTTACTGCTCTAATAGCATCGTGAATTATATCAATCATTTTTATTTATATTAATCTTGTGAAAGTCATTGTTGAGACGACACACAATAAATATTTTTTTCGGTTTTGATGATAATTTTTTTATCGATAAATGCAGGAGTGGCAAATGTTTTTTCTCCTGTATCAAAGGAATTAATCAGGCTAAAATCGCCTTTCGCAGAAAAAATAAACACTTTCCCGTCGGTGCATATTAGATAGATTTTCCCATCAACAATCATAGGCGACGAGTTAAAATCCGTATTACATTCCATCATTTTTATCATCTCTCCGGTTTGGGTATCAAAGCTTGCAACTATTCCGTATGATGTCGCTACCAACACAAAATCCTTTGTTGCTACTGGACTGGCTATTTCTGGCAAAAATTCGTTGTTTTTCCAAAGTACGGAACCATCTGCCGCATTAATGGCAGTCATCGTTGCATATTCGGTGGCTACGAAAACAATTCCGTTGGCATAAGCGGGGCTTGGAGCAGGCTCTCCCGACATAGCTACCACCCGCCAGTATTGCTCTCCGGTATTCGGATTGTACGATGTAACACCTGGATTGCCTACCAATATTAGTTGCGGACTATTATTAACTGTTGCAAGTATCGGACTACTCCAGGATGGATTACGCTCCTGACGTTCTTTAGTCCAGCGTTGATTGCCTGTTGCCAAATCTAATGCTATAACTCGTGGTGAATTTAGGTTGTCGTATTGAATAAATAATAAATTTCCGTAGATAAGCAACGAGGAGGCATATCCGTAATGATTTTCAGGTACACCAATATTTTTTGCCCAAAGTTGTTTCCCGTTCATATCGGCACAAATTACATCGCCTGTAGCAAAAATGGCGCACATTTGTTTGCCGTTGGTTGCTACGCTTGGCGCTGCTAATCCGGTATCATCTGTTGTTTTCGGCATTTGGCTTGGCGAGCCGGGAATGTTCTTGGCAGCTAATCTCCATAACTCCTTCCCAGAATTTAATTCATAACAAAATAATTCTCTGCCTTCTTCGTCTGCACCGGTAAAGAAAATTTTATTCCCATTAATTACCGGTGAATTAAAGCCTTTGCGTGGTGCTTTTACCTTCCACAAAATATTTTTACCTGATG
>JAIRUB010000100.1 GCA_031254635.1 Prevotellaceae bacterium
CAATGCCGACTTATATATTTCGGAACCCGAATATAGGTATTGGAAAAATGAGAAATCGCAAGGAGGAGAGCGTGCGCGGCAGGTATTGAAGGCCTATAAAGGGCAACGTCAACTTTTTCACCCTAATCAGTTAGATAGTATTACCACTTTTTTGCTTCCCAATATTCAATCCGTAGCTGCTTATGGGCATACGCCCGGACATACCCTGTATCTGCTTAGTTCCGGCGAAGAAAAAATGCTCTTCTGGGGCGACCTTACCCACGCTATGGCTATCCAAATGCCTTATCCGCAGGTAGCGCTAACCTACGATATTGATGCTGCTATGGCCATTGCCGTGCGCGAAATGATATTAGACTACATTGCCAAAAACAATATAGTTGTTGCCGGCATCCATATTGCTTTCCCCGGTATGGGCAATATTAAAAAAAGTAATAAGGGATATCTCTTTACACCGTTGAATAACAGGTAAAAGATGGAAGGTGTTATGATTTATGAATTTAAAACCTTATTTTTCAAACAAAACAACCTTAGTGTAAATCGTCAGCAAAAAGTGCACTAATAGCCGAAGCTACCTACTACAAATGGAACAAGGAACTTGTAGAGACCGGCAAAAAACGACTGTCCGGCGACGAAGTTCGGCAAGCTAACGGACAATCCGTTGATTGAATCGTTCAACGGAAGTTTGCGTGATGAGTGTTTGAATATAAATTATTTCTTATCCATTGCCTGACGCATCGGTCAGTTGCAAAGGAGTTTTCGATCAAAGAACTTGATAGAATCACAATACCATTAGCAAGATTTTTTTGATTTTACTGAATATCCCTACCAAAAACAAGAGACGACCGCGAGGGTACCTCCCTAAATTCTCAATTTTCAACTTTCAATTGAAGTCAATCCACCTGCTTATCCACGTATGGATTTCCGACGCTTAGGCTATATTCTCCGGAAAAGGAGCGCGTAAGCCTAGTTGATACTGTTGACTTTCCGGTCATGATACTACGGGTAGCGGAGGTATTCAACTGTTTATTTTTGCGCATGTAAGCGGGGGTTTCTTCCAAATCGAAGATGTCCTCTTCGTTTTCTGGCCTCAGCACAGGCCGTTTATTGAGCCTTACTCGCTGCACAGAGGTAGCAGTCTGTTGTTGCATATCCGACACAGGTGCTTCAACGGATACCTGTTCTGTTTCCTGAACATCTTCTACAACAAAAACTCGCTGTCTTTCACGTACCTCAAATCGTTCTTCTTCCGCAACAAAAGGTTTTTTTACAGAAATGCCATCTTCTTTTTCAGTATTCTGTAGTGGGCCGGACATGACTATCCTTTCTATTTCGCGCTGTTTGTCAAACATATCTATCTCAGGAATAGGAATGGCTTGTACCCCAAAGCCGGTAGCCACTACTGTTACGTTAACCGTATCGCCTAAACTATTATCGAAAACTACACCGCGTTTAATGAATTCAGGGTCGCCTCCAGCGCGTTCCTGAATAACCGACATAATCTGGTTCAATTCCGTCATCACAATATCCTCGCTTGCCGTGATGTTCACCAGCACGTTCTTAGCGCCGGAAATATCGCTATTGTTCAACAATGGCGACGACAAGGCGCCTTCTGCAGCGGCCAATGCACGTCCAGGGCCTGAGGCCGAGCCTGTGCCCATAACAGCCACGCCGCTCTCCGCCATTACCTTGCGCACGTCGGCAAAGTCAACATTCATATAACCCGGACGGGTTATTATTTCGGCAATACCTTTTGCAGCGGTAGTCAGCACATCATCAACCTTGGCAAAGGCTTTAATGATGGGCAATTCGCCATATATTTCGTATAAACGTTGATTGTCTATGACTAACAAAGAATCGACATAACGTTGCAATTCCGTAAGTCCTTCGCGTGCGCGGCGCATAAAGTCGCGGCCCTCATCGCGGAAAGGCAGGGTAACAATGGCCACCGTCAGCAGCCCCGTTTCGCGGGCTAATTTAGCAATCACAGGTGCTGCGCCCGTACCTGTGCCGCCGCCCATTCCTGCTGTGATGAAAATCATTTCGGTACCATCACTCAACAGTTTTTCTAAAATCTCAAGGCTTTCCACAGCAGCTTGTTTTCCCTGCTCAGGATTACATCCGGCTCCTCGTCCGCGTGTCAGCAAGCTGCCCAACTGTACTTTGGTTGGAATGGGGCTTGCCAACAAAACTTGTGCATCGGTATTACACACCACAAATTCGACGCCTTCAATGCCCATACGGAACATATTGTTCACAGCATTATTGCCGCCTCCGCCCACACCAACAACCTTGATGATAGAGCCTTTTGTATCCCAATTAGTGGGTATAAGTGCATCTTTGTCCATAACCATATTCAAAAATATTTAGATTACATTATCAATTTTAAAGAAACCTTCAAACAGGCTATTGTCAATTATTGCTTGCCTCGGTGGTTTCGGTGGCTTAGGTGGTTTTGGCGGTTTTGGTGGTTTAACAAAAACAATTTTTTCTGAAACTGTTGGCTTCTGAATAAGTTTTTCCGGATTTACCAGTTTCTGTTCAATCTTTATGTCTGTTACACCGGTGAAAAATCCTCCAAATAAACCACCTTTGTTTTTCTTTCCTTTATCTACTTCTACCAATATTTTTTGTTTTTCTTTTTCTCCTTCATAGTCGAAGCCTTTCAACAATAAACCCACTGCCGTAGCATAAGCGCAGTGGACTACCTCATCGTTGGAATCAGCGCTCACGTAAATAGGTTTCCTACGATGTACATCAAGGCCTGTTTTGAATTTAACATATTCAGGCAGGTGCTCGAGGTTAGCTCCGCCGCCGGTTACCACAATGCCAGCATGCAGTTTATCGGCATAGCCCGAACGTTCGATTTCAAACATCACTGCTTCTATAATTTCTTCCATGCGTGCCTCAATAATTTGCGCCAGCACCTTAAACGACACTTCGCGCGGCTCGCGCAGGGTCCCGGCACCGGCCCGGCACTCCTGTTCGACAACATCCGCGGTTACGGCAAGAACAGCCGCTGCCATCAAGTTTTTACCGGCGGCCTGTCG
>JAIRUB010000190.1 GCA_031254635.1 Prevotellaceae bacterium
GCCGGTGCTTTCTTAGCGTCTCTTGGTGTTGAACATTTTATGGAGCCGCCGTTTGTGCATTTTGTGCAGCGGCGGCTTTCTTTTAATTTAGTAGAACTACAACCTCCCCCCTACCCTAACTTGTACCAAGAGCTTTCTATTCACTACGAGCAACGCGGCATTCGTTTGATTCATCTATGGGAAGACATTTTTATACAAAAAACGGCGCTGGTTCATAGTCGGGTTCGTGCTTTGCTCGGTGAGTCGGTGCGGGTTTATGCGCGAAATACCGAGGTGCAGCGTATCAGCCAAGCGAGTTTGAACGATTTTCTCAACACTCATCACCTGCAAGGAGCAACGCAGGCGAAGTATAAATACGGACTTTTTCATAAGGAACAATTGGTGGCTGCCGCCTCGTTTAGCGCCGGACGTTCCATTGTTCGCAACGGGAAGCCCCATCAATCCTACGAATTAATTCGCTTTGCCAATGCAAGCGGCTATACTGTTACCGGCGGATTAAGCAAGTTGCTGAACGCATTCACCAACGAAGTGCAGCCCGACGATATTATGACTTACGCCGACCGCGACTGGTCCTTAGGACAGAGCTACGAAGCTTTGGGCTTTACCTTTGTAGAAAACACTCCACCACAGGCCTTCCTGATTCATCCGCAAATTATGGTGCGCTACTACCCGCACCGGCTGCCAGAAGGAAGCACCGGCGAAGAGCTTTTGGCGAAAGGTTATTTTATGATTTACAATGCAGGAAATAAAAAATACCTATCTTTGCAAAATAATTAAAAAACGTTCTTACAATGAAAGAAATCAAACTACAGATTACCGTATATGAGGCCGAGGGCATCCACGAATTGCAGGAAGCCGATGCCGCCTTGCTCAGAGAAGCCACCAAAGCCACCAAACAGTCCTATGCTCCCTATTCTAATTTCAATGTAGGCGCGGCTGTGCTAATGGAAAACGGCGAAATTATTTATGGCAGCAATCAGGAAAATGGCGCCTACCCATCGGGCTTGTGCGCCGAGCGGGTAGCCCTGTTTTATGCCAACTCTCACTTCCCGAATGTGCCGGTAAAGGCTATAGCGGTTAACTCCGCGGTTAACGGCAAAGACAACGATAATCCGGTATTTCCCTGCGGCGATTGCCGTCAGGTGTTGCTGGAATGTGAAAATCGCTTCGGCAAACCCATTAAGGTAATTATGGGCGGCGTGAAGAATATCAAAATTATTAACAGCGTACAGGACTTGCTACCGCTGAGTTTTGTGCTGAAGAAAGGGTAACTAAAACTGTTCCAATAGCGCAATCCGTTTTTTAATGGGCGGATGCGTAGCAAAGAGGCCTGAAAGTCCGGCGAAGAACCCTCCTCCTTCTTTTTTCAAGGGATGTTCAATAAATAATTGAGCTATATCGCTTCTTTTAATAGCTTCCACATTAGGATTTTGCGATATTTTTCGAAGAGCGCCGGCTAAAGCGCGCGGCCTGCGTGTCATCTCGACAGCGCCTGCATCGGCCAAGTATTCCCGCTTTCGGGAAATAGCAAAACGCATCAGGCTGGCAAAGAAATAACCGATAACCGCTACGGCTAAAGCAATCAGGAGTGCCACGCCTGCTCCTTTTCCATCCTTGCCACCTTTACTCCGGCCTGACGAACTAAGCAAAATACGGAAAGTAAACTGTGTGAGCATGGCAAAGATACCCACAAAGACAATGGACACAATCAGTAAACGCACGTCGCGGTTACGAATGTGCGATAATTCGTGGGCAATAACTCCTTCCAATTCTTCCTCGTCTAACTTATCAATAATGCCACGGGTAAGTGTAACCGTGTAAGTACGATTGTTAATGCCACTGGCATAAGCATTTAAAGCACCGTCTTCTATTATATTTACCTTCGGCATCGGCATTCCCTTTGTCATACACAAGTTTTCCACCAAATTGTATATCCGCTTATTCTCTTTCCGTGCCAAAGGCTGCGCTCCGGTAGCTGAGTTGATAATGGCAGTGTTTGCAAAATAAGCAATTACAAACCAAAGAACCACAGCTATCAGAACATAGGGTATCAAGTACAGTGCCATTTGCAGCGACTGCTCCCAAACAAGGCTCATATCTCCTTCTTCATTGGTAAAAAAGACAAATAGTACACAAAACAGAAAGGTTAATAAAATAACCAAACAGGGAAAGAGGCAAAGTAACAACACAGAACGAAAGTTGTTCCGCGCTTGCTGTGTATGTAGGCCCACGTATTGCATATAATTGAGAATTGAAAGTTGAAAATTGAAAATTAAGAGTAGCAGCGCACCATTGCGGTACTAAATCAAGTTCAGCATACCCGCAATTCTCTTGTTTGCAGGAGATGCTGAAACAAGTTCAGCATGACAGGGAGCTTAAAAGTTAATCTGGGGGGCTTGGTCCATCGTTTTGCGTTCTGCAGTACCAAGGTCGAACATCATTTCTTTTCGGAAGTTGAATATATTGGCAATAATGTTAGCCGGGAACATTCCTATAGTCGTATTCAACTCCTTAGTAGCCGAATTGAAATAGCGCCGTACAGCTGCTAATTTATTTTCTATATCCGAAATTTCTTCCTGTAATTGCATAAAATTGGTATTGGCCTTCAAGTCGGGATAAGCTTCTACGGTGACTTTCAAGCCGGCGAGTGCAGAAGTTAGTGCATTTTCGGCTACAATTTTCTCATCAATGCTTCTGGCGTTGATGGCTCCGGCGCGGGCGCTGGTTACGCGGTCGAGCGTTTCTCTTTCGTGCGAGGCATAACCCTTCACAGTAGATACCAACTGGGGAATTAAATCGTGCCGCTGTTTCAGCTGAACATCAATGTCGGCAAAGGCGTTTTCGCGATTATTCCTTAGTTTAACAAAACTGTTGTACTTGGTTATCGCCCATATAATCAGGAGGGCTACCACTCCTAAAAAAATCCATAATACTATCATATTCTTATTTTTTAAAAAATTAATTCTACAAATTTAGGTAAAAAATATTAAAATGCAAAATATAACAACTGAATTGAACCTTAAATTTTAAACCTGAAATGAGATTGACTCGTTGAAACTTTCCCTCTTAGTTACTTAGTCACTTTTTGTAAATACTGCGCCGTATAAGAAGCCTTACAGCTTATCAAGTCCTCAGGAGTACCTTCAAATACTAAGTGGCCGCCCTGCTCGCCGCCTTCCGGGCCAAGGTCTATAAGCCAGTCGGCGCACTTTACCACATCCATATTATGTTCTACCACCACAATGGAATGGCCGCGTGCAATTAAGGCATTAAATGAGGCAAGCAATTTCTTAATATCGTGAAAATGTAAGCCTGTAGTAGGCTCATCGAAGATAAACAGGCGGGGATTACTATCATTGGCCTCGCCTAAGAAGGCTGCTAATTTTACCCGCTGGCTCTCGCCGCCGCTCAGCGTATTGCTCGATTGTCCTAATTTGATATAGCCTAATCCAACATCCTGCAAAGGTTTTAAGCGAATGGCTATTTTTTTAGCCAAAGTTTCTTTCTGATCGCTAAAAAAATCTATGGCTTGGTTGACTGTAAAGTCTAAGGCATCGGCAATATTATAACCTTTGTAGCGTACTTCTAATATATCGTGCTTAAAACGCTTGCCGCCGCAGGCTTCGCACAGCAAGGTAACATCGGCCATAAACTGCATTC
>JAIRUB010000061.1 GCA_031254635.1 Prevotellaceae bacterium
GACATCAGTAGAATTTTGAAAATTAGTAGAAACACCCTTAGTTCGGAGTTAAAAAAAAACGCCACACATTAACCCATACCTCATAGATATGGCTGAATATTTGAAATTGAAAGAATTGGGATTAGGGGTTTATTATACGGCTGAGATGGACGAATTTTGCTCTTTTGTGGAAAACAAGCATAATCAACGATGGACGTGGTATGCTATGGATATCAGACCTACTTTGTTACCGAACTCGTAAGGTTTGTATGCTTTGCCTTTGGCTATACATTTGGTAAAAGGTTTATGAAGACTGTAAACTTTATCTTTATCATTTTTTTCTTGATTGACAGATAGCTTGTATAAGCCTAATTTCTCTCGAAAATCGTTGCGTTGAAATTCACTCATTTTTCTTTCCAAGTCCCGAAGTTGAATATTGGCTATCGTTTTGAATCGCTTATGAGTTTGCTTTGCCATGAAATTTTACGCTGTATGCACAAATCTTCTCAAAACCTGACTCGCCAATCCGCTTGCGAAAATGACAAAACTCACTCGGATCAAAGAGATACTTATGCTCAAAGCAACGCATACCACAAAAATATTGCATGTAAGGGTTTTCAATCCATGCCTTCGCCAGTGTTTCATCGCCCAAATTGTATAAGCGCTTTAAAAGCAAACAACCAACTATCAGACGAAGGGGAACTATAGATTGACCAACGTAAGAATACAAGCAGGTAAATTCATCCTCAAAGTAGCACCAATCAATAGCAAGCTAATTCATGTTGTTTATTTATCATATCCACCAACAGAGGGCGGAAGAGTTCGTGCTGATTTGTGTCGGGTAATTTGCCTACCATAATTTTGATATTTTTTGCAAGATTTTATGCCACAAAGATACATTTTTTGGTCGATAAACACACCACTTTAACAATTTATTTTGTTAATAATCAAATATTTATAATATTTTTAAGGAGCAACTAATTACTATTCTTCTACCGTCGTTTCCTTCATCACACTATATGCGCCAATGTGGTCGGGGGCGAAGTTGGCAATGAAGGTGAAACGCTCGTCGTTCCATGACTGTCCGCGGGTGATATATACAGCGGCTGAATGCTCAAAAAGGTTGCTGCCTTGCGCATCTAACAAGAGCAGATAACCCATTATAATATGGCCGGCCATCTCAACTAAGCGGCGAGCATGAAAGTCAAGGTGTTCGCTATCGTTCTTTGCGCTTACCATTTCTACGGCTTTTGCATATTGCTCAGTCATGGCTACCAATATTTTCCGCAGTTGCTCATGCTCCGCCCGTATCGGCATCTTCTCATATTCACGTATGCGATTCAGATAAGCGCCGGTAGTTACCGCGCGAATAGCCGCTACCACCTGCAATTGCGAAGTTCCTTCGTAAATAGTAAGAATACGTGCATCACGATACAGCCGCTCAATGGGGTATTCTTTCATAAAGCCGGAGCCGCCGTGGATTTGCAGCGAATCATAAGCGTTTTGATTGGCATATTCACTGGCAAAAAGTTTCAATAGCGGTGTGTAACCATCGGCTAATTTTTGATATTCCTTTTGTTCGGTACGTTCTTCGGGCGTCAGTTTGCGGTCTTCTGCTATGAAGTTGTATACTTTGTACATATCTACAAAACGGGCAGTTTCGTATAACAAGGCGCGTGAGGCTTGCAGCTTGGCCTTGATTAGAGCCAACATTTCATATACTGCGGGGAAATTAACAATCGCCTTACCGAATTGCATACGCTCATGGGCATACTTCAAAGCCTCGCGGTAAGCGCCTTCGGAAAGGCCTATTGATTGAGCGCCCACGCCCAAACGTGCGCCATTCATCAAGGACATCACATATTTAATCAGGCCCATCCTGCGCTCGCCAACCAATTTGGCAGGCGCATTGGTGAATACCAACTCAGCCGTTGGCGAGCCTTTTATTCCCAATTTATTTTCGATACGGCGCACCCGTACGCCGCCCCACTCTTTGGCGTAAACAAAGTATGACAAGCCGCGTCCATCGGTAGTGCCTTCTTCCGAGCGTGCCAATACTAATTTAATTTCAGCATCACCGTTGGTGATAAAGCGTTTCACACCATTGAGCAGCCATACGCCTTTTTCCTCGTTCCATTCGGCCTTCAGCATCACCGCCTGCAGGTCGCTTCCCGCATCGGGTTCCGTAAGATCCATGGAACAAGTATCCCCCTTATTAATGCGGGATAAAAATTCGTCTTTAATTTCCTTCGATGCAAATTCGTGCAGGGTTTCAGCACAATCTTGCAAACCCCAAATATTGGCAAAGCCTGCATCGGCGCGGCTCACAATCTCTGCAGCCATAACGTAGGGCACCATGGCAAAATTCAACCCCTCGTATTCGCGAGGCAAGGACATGCCATAGAGGCCTGCTTGCGTTAAGGCCTCATGGTTTTGTTGCGTACCCGCAGCATATTTCACACGGCCGTCAATCACGTGCGGCCCTTCGTGGTTAACACCTTCGGCGTTGGGCGATAGAATATCGCCGCAAATCTCGCCAAGAATGGCCAAGACCTTGTCGTAGCTGTCCAAGGCATCATCAACATCTAAAAAGGCGTGCGGGTACTTGCCTTTGTCGGCAAAATTCTTTTCTTTTAATTCCACAATTTTACGCATCAACGGATGCTGCAAATGGAAAGCTATGTCTTTATTGTCAGTATAGAAATTCATGTTTGTAAGTTTTAACTACTTTCAAAATTATTTACTGTTTCTTCTGTATGAAGCAATCATCTTCGGAATAACCTCATTCAGGTCGCCCACAATGGCGTAATCGGCTATTTGGTTGACGGGGGCTGCCGAGTCGGTATTGATGGAAATGATGATAGCCGACTGGTCCATTCCTGCCGTGTGCTGAATTTGTCCCGATATACCACAGGCGAGATACAGCTTGGGGCGGACGGTAACGCCTGTTTGCCCCACCTGACGTGCATGGTCGGTAAAGCCCGAATCAACAGC
>JAIRUB010000148.1 GCA_031254635.1 Prevotellaceae bacterium
CCGGAAATCATTAGTGGTTGCTACAATGAACACACTACCGGCGCGCCGCTGACCATCCTCTTTGCCAACAAAGATGTGAACTCAGTCGATTACGAGCGCTTCCGCGATGTTCCCCGCCCCGGCCATGCCGATTTTGCCGCTTCCAAGAAATGGCATGGATATAACGATATTCGTGGCGGCGGTTATTTGTCGGGCCGACTGACGGTGGCCTTGGTAGCAGCCGGAGTAATTGCTAAAAAGCTGATTGCACCGGTTAATGTTTATGCCAATTTAGTAAAGGCCGGCGGTTCCTACGATATACAGGAAGCCATTGAAGAAGCGATAAAGGAAGGCGACAGCATTGGCGGTGTGATTGAATGTTGTGTGCAAGGTCTTCCCTGTGGATGGGGCGAACCTTTCTTCGACAGCGTGGAAGCCCTATTGAGTCACATTCTCTTTTCTATTCCCGGAGTAAAAGGCATAGATTTTGGCGCCGGTTTTGATGTGGCCGATATGAAAGGCTCTGAGTTTAATGATGTGATAATAAACGCTACAGGACAAACCAAAGAGAATAATGCCGGCGGTATTACCGGCGGCATTACAAATGGCAACGATTTATTTATGACCGTAGCCCTGCGTCCCTCGTCAAGCATCAAAAAAGCACAGCAAACTTTCGACCTTGTTACAGAAAAAGAAACAACTCTTCAGATAGACGGCCGCCACGATACCTGCTTTGCCCTGCGGGCGTCGGTGATTGTAGAAGCGGCAGTAGCAATTGTGCTGGCAGATTTAATGCGGATAGCGAATTGCTGATTATTGCTGTTATTCTATTTTTTCTACTTTTTCTACTTTTTCGGCTTTCTTAAAGAATAAACTACCAAGATATAAACGAAGTTTTACACCTATGGCTAATGGCGCTACCTTATTGCTCAGACTGTTGGCCATACCGTTATAGACAAAGCCGGAGGGGTAGCTTCTTGCCTGCTTGTCGTAAGCCAACAAGCTTGCCGGTTTATCTTTTCTAACATCATTCAATCCATAGTCAATATAAGCGCCTGTGTAAAGATACATAGAACCCAAACTCCATTTAACGCCGGCTTCTCCCGAAAGCATAAAAGCGGGGTTTAGCTTCATATCCGTTTTTTGATTTACTCCTTGATAATTACCAAAAGCGTACTGTGGCAAATCATCATAAGTCACATCCCATGGGAAAGCACCATCGGTAGTTAAAGATCCTATGGAGGTTTTGTAATTAGCATTAAGCGGTAGTCCAATTTTTCCACCGCCGGCCACATAAAATCCAATTTTTCCGGGAGTTTGGAATTGAAGCATTAAGGGAATAGTGAGTATCATAGCCGAGATTTCCTCCTTATAATTAGACATACTATACGAAAATTTAAAATTCGTATTCTTTAAAGTCAACGCATCTGTGATTCTATTATACGTACCAAAAGAGGCTTTGGAATTATACAAGGCTAAGTTTAGGCCTGTTCCGACACTCCATTTAGGAGAAAAGAAAAAATGATAACCTATGCCGGCTTCACCGCCAAACCCTGAAGTAGACTTGCCTACAGATGGTTTGAAGTTTAGTGAGGATAAGCCCCCTCCTACATTAATAGAAAATTCGTGATGATGTTGTCCCATTAATGGTAAACATATACATAGGATAAGAATTGAAGTAATTATTTTTTGTTTCATAATCATTGTTTTTTTATTTTACTACTATATTTGTAGTGCGCTTAATTCCATCAGGGGACACAACCTGCATAACATACATTCCGGTCTTCATTCCGCTTACGTTTACTATTGCTTCGGAATTATACATAGGGATATTACCTTTAATTAATCCTCCGTTCAAGTCAAAGATGTTAACAACAGAGCCTTTCGGTGCATTGGCCAATTGAACGGTCACATTTTCTCCTATTGATGCAGGATTAGGATAAACAACAAATAGCGCCATTTTCGACGCATAAGCTATGTGATTGCAAAAACGAAAAATTTCACCGTTAGATGTTTTCATTTCGCAATCGTATGTAGCACCAGGTTCTATTTGAATATAAGGCTTCGTAGCTCCTTGTATAACCGTGCCATTCTTATACCATTGGAATGCAACAAAAGTATAACCGCCATTTGTGGTAGAATTACAGTTAATGGTCGGCACATCGTCCCATTCGAACACTAGAAGATTAGACGGATCTACACCTACTGTGAGCGAAGCTCCTTCGCTAATAGCTTCAGATGAACGACTAGTCAGTTTTACACGATAAATGCCCGCATCATTAATAGTTATATCATTAATAGTATAACTTGATGCGTTAGCTCCTGCTATATCTTGCCAATAGTTATCATTTAGGTGTTTTTGCCATTGATACTTCAATTCAAGTCCTGTTCCTTCTGCCATAAAAGTATGAGAGCCGCCTGCGCATACAAAGGACTCTGTTGGCGTTGGTTGTTGGGTAATAATTGTTGGATAAGCAGTAATTGTCAATATTCCATTTACATCAGTAATGAGATAATCTGCAGGCATCAAGTTTTCACTGTTCACCACGATAGTATAAGTTCCAGCAGGAGACATACTATTTGCAACAGTAGTAAGCGTAGAAGAAACTATATCCGCATAGGTGTGTGTGCCCTGCGGTTGGCCTGTTATAGTTGTTGTCAAAGCAGGCACAGTTTCACTTTCTTGCATTTGCTTGTTGTCGGCAGTTACTACTATTGGTATTCTATCGTCTGTGCTTGCATATGTGCCGTCTATATATTCTTCACCACTATCAATTGGATCCAAATAAGGTTTCATCCATTCCGTGTTGTTGGCCGATTGATCCCAGTGGTACCATAATTTTCCATAAAGGTTAGTTCCACTTAAATTAGTACATGACGAATTACCACCGGAAAGCGTTCCCACTACCCGTTTGTTTTGGTCAAATAAAGGGGAGCCTGAAGAACCTCCTTCGGTTACCCCATGTCCACTCTGAGTAGCCACAAAAATAACACGCCAGCCGGAGTTGGGCGCGGTTGTTCCGCCTGCCCCAAAATTACCATTGGCTGATACTGCAGTTGCTGTAAAAGTAGATATTTTCTTTACATCGGCATTGGGGTGATGAATACCTACGCCACTAGTAGCAGGTACATTTCGCCTATCCCAACCATTAAAATATATTCCATTATCCATAAACCATTGTGGAGTACCTTCATTTAGGCGTAAAAGTTGACCATCCGAACCTCCATCCAAAGGAATATCTGTCAATGATGTAGCACCTGTTATCGTAGGCACACTAGGATCTGAACGACCTGAACATGAATGATGTTCGTATTTAAAATAATAAATGGTTTGGTTGATTTGAGACGACGTTAAATCTTCGTAACAATGCCAAGCACTCAGGAAAAGAGGGTCAAAGTTATACGCTGTATTGTTAATTAAGGATCCGGAGCATAAGGCATAATATCCACCACCGACAGGCGTAACAATACGTACCACGCCTTCCTTTTGGTCAAGCCAATCATCACCTTCGGGACAAATCACATTAACCATACAAGAACCGGAAGGGCCAAATTGTATTCTTGGCGGGCTATCTGTATTTGATCTTTCCGAATACAAATAATTATACCCATAAACTACTCCTGTGATAACAATAGGAGTGTTGAAGCTTCCACCTATAGGAGCCACATATTCCAAAATAATTCTATCTCCTGAAACAAACTCAGTCGCATATTCAGCTTTTTTAGGGTTATTAGCGTCCGTATAAGCGCCCAACACACGTGAACGGTCATCATTATAAATAAATAATTGCCCGTCGGTTGGAATGTCAAATTTGTCATAAGTTAGCATGATAGCAATGGCATCTCTTGCTGCAATGCTCAATCTCCAAATATGTTGCCCATTCGGAAGGGTTGTCCATTCACCTGAATTTTCGGTAGTGAGGTTATTTACCGGAATAATCTTACCTACACGTGGCGGCATACCAGCAGCTTCACGCTGAACATCTTCCGTACGCATGGCAACCACATCAAAATCTATAGGCAAACTTATTGCCGATCGTAATGTTTCGTGCCCTGTTTCATACCGGAAACTGGGTGGCGTACCTCCTATGCTAATTTGAGCAAGAGAAGGAGTAACCCAAATTACTGTCACCAATAGCATCAGTAATCTTAAACATAATAGTGTTTTTTTCATAGATATAAAATTTAGTATTTTAGTATTATTTAAACCATATAAACAACAAGACAAAATCAATAATATTTTACAAATATAACAAGTAAAGAGGGGAAAAACAAGAAAATGAAGAAAAACAGAATAAAACACAATGTAACATCCTGATTTTAACCATAAAATAAATTTATAGCATTGGGATGTTTTTAATTTGCTGATTTATAATTATTTGATCGTTTGATCGTTTAATCACCATATTGTATAGAAATAATCACTATCTTTGTAAGTTAAACTCCTTAGAAATTAAGAATTATGTTTAGTGCAACTATTTATCAACAACGTCGTTTGCGTTTACGTGAACAAATTCCGTCCGGACTATTATTATTTTTAGGCAATGTGGAAGCGCCGATGAATTATAACGCCAACATCTACCGTTTCCGCCAGGACAGTTCTTTCCTTTATTTTTTCGGCTTAGACGAGCCTGCATTAGCTGGAATTATTGATGTGGATGCGGTTACCGAAACCCTGTTTGGCAATGATGTGGATATGGATGATATTATATGGATGGGGCCGCAACCCTCCATGCGTGATAAGGCCGACAAATGCGGTGTAAAAAATGTGATGCCCTACGCCAAATTAGCAGATGTTGTTGCTGAGGCGGTGAAAAAAGGTCGGACAATACATTTCCTGCCGCCTTATCGTTTTGCCAATAAACTTCTGCTAAAAAATCTACTGAATATTGCGCCGGAAGAACAAAAGGCTAAAGCTTCTCCGGAATTTATTCGTGCTGTGGTGAACCTGCGTATTACCAAAGAAGCCTGCGAAATTGCAGAGATTGATAAAGCATGTAATATTGGCTATGCCATACATATAGCAGCCATGAAGTTGTGTAAACCGGGGATTAGAGAAAGTTGCATTGCCGGAGTAATAGAAGGGATGGCAATTAGCGAGGGTTATATGCCTTCGTTTCCGGTTATTCTTTCCCAAAACGGCGAAACATTACACAATCATGATCACAGTCAGATACTCACTGAAGGGCGCTTATTGGTAATTGATGCCGGCGCGGAAACTACCATGCATTATGCTTCCGACTTTACACGCACCCTGCCTGCCGGTGGGCGTTATACTTCAAAACAAAAAGAAGTTTATGATATCGTGTTGGCTGCCAATAATCGCGCCTTCAATTTGACAAAACCGGGCATTACTTATCGCAGTGTGCACCTCGAAGTAGCTAAGGTAATTACAGAAGGGCTGCAACAGCTCGGACTGATGAAGGGCGATGTGGAAGCATCGGTGGCAGCAGGCGCTCATGCATTGTTCTTTCCCCATGGCTTGGGGCACCAAATGGGGCTTGATGTACACGATATGGAAGACTTGGGAGAAAACTATGTGGGTTATGATAATGAAACAGAACGCGCCAAACAGTTCGGTTTGGGCTACCTGCGTATGGGACGTAAATTACAGGTGAATTATTGTGTCAGCAATGAACCGGGCATTTATTTTATTCCCGCACTTATTGAGCAGTGGAAACAAGAAAATAAATTAGCGGAATTTATCAACTACACCAGAGTAACCGGATACATTGGCTTTGGCGGCATACGCCTCGAAGATGACTTACTGATTACCGAAAACGGCTGCCGTATATTAGGAGATAAACGCTTGCCGATTACCACAGAAGAAGTGGAATCAACAATGAACAATTAATAATGAACAATATATATTAAACTTTATAAACTTTCCAACTTTTAACTGATTATGAAGCAACAGCATCAAAAGAAACGGCCGTCAGCAGCAACACCCATAAAAAAAGCAGCTCCCATAAAGCAAACCACAAAAAATACTCCGTTTATTAATCCCGGATATGAAATGCCGAAATGGATATACGGTATAATCGTCGCCTTCTGTTTTGTGTGTTTCGGCAGTACAATGTTTAACCAGTATGCCCTGGATGACACCATGGTGATTACCCAGAATGAGTTTGTGAAGCGGGGAGAAATTGGAAAAATTTTCAAGTACGATACCTTTATGGGCCGTTACGGCGAACAACAAATCAATTTGCCCGGAGGGCGTTACCGTCCTTTGTCGGTAGTATCCTTAGCTATCGAGTATCAAATATTCACAGATGCCGATACCAAGCAAATTATTTTGGATAAACTGAGTGAAGAAAAAGATCCGGCAGGAAATGTAATTAAAGCCAAGCAAAATGACGATGATGCGCCCTTATTGGTAAAAACACCCTTGCCCTATGTTAATCACTTCATGAATATCATGTATTATGCAATTACTGCTTGTTTGTTATTGTTGATTTTATTATGTTTATTTCCTTTAAAATCGAATAAGGGATGGGGCTTGTTATTTAATGTTCCGGTACTCACCGTACTTTTCTTTATAGCACATCCGACACACAGCGAGGTGGTGGCTAACATTAAGGGGCGTGATGAAATTATGACATTGCTGGGAGCCTTGGGAGCCTTGTGGTTTACATTGCGATGGGTCGATACCAACAAAATGAAGTATATGGCCTATAGCTTCCTTTGTTTCTTAGCCGGTTTGTTCTCAAAAGAAAATGCTACTACTTTCTTGGCGGTAATCCCGCTTACGGTTTATTTCTTTACCAATGCCTCATTCAAACGTAATTTTGTATCGATGCTGCCCCTTATCGGCGCTTTTCTGATTTGGTATGCGATTCGAGCGGTGGCTACAGACACCACTAAGATGCCGGAAACAGAGCTGATGAATAATCCATTCCTGCTGATGACAGGCGCTGAGAAATGGGCATCCATTATTTATGTGCTGGGGCGTTACCTGTGGTTAACAATATGGCCATACCCGCTCACTACCGATTATTATCCCTACCATATTCCCATTATGCAATTTTCAGATATTATAGTCATCTTTATTACGCTATTATATATTGCTTTGGGAATATTTATTCTTTGGGGAATTATCAAGAAAAATAAATATGCTTATGCTGCTATTTGGTATTATATTCCCCTTTCCATTGTGTCTAATATCTTTGTGATGGTAGGTACATTCATGAACGAGCGTTTTATCTTCATTTCAACCATTGGGTTCTGTATGGTGCTGGCCGATATTCTCATTTATCAAATACCTAAATGGATAAAAAAGGAACAACTATACCGCTATGCGATAAGCGGATTTACAATAGTGGTGCTATTTTTGTATGCGGTAGTGGCCATAGGGCGTAATCAGGCCTGGTTCGACGATTTTACCTTATCAACTACCGACGTAAAGGTATCGCACAAGAGTGCAAAATCGAACTATGATGCGGCACGTGTGTATAACATAGAAATGCAGAAGCAGCAAGATTCTACTGCCCGCGACAGTATTACCCGTTGCATTTATAAGTATTCCCACAAGGCTGTGCGGATTCATCCGAATTATGAAAATGCCCTGCTATTAGCAGCCTGGTCGTCCGCCGCTTTAAATGAACCGCCCGATTCTGCGATAAAGTTTTTATTACAGTTGGCAGGCCGTAATCCCTATAATCCTTTTGTGTTGGATGCGATGGTGATGAATGCTTATCGTATTCCAGATGTAGCACAGCGAGAGGCTATATGGCGCCACACGCTGCAAAGAACGCCCGAACGTTTTGAGTCGAACTATTATTTAGCTTCAGTGTTGGCTAAAGAACAAAGGAAGTATGAAGAATCTCTGCCATACTTTGAAAAGGCTATAGCGCTTAATCCAAAACATGTAGCCGCTTTGGTTGATTATGGGGCTATCAACAGCGGCTTAGGTCGCTACCTGAAAGCTTTAGACGCATTTACAAAAGCTGTTCAATTAGCCCCTCAAGATACTTTGGCATTGAAAAATCTTTGGGTAACATATCTGAATTTGGGTGATATGGCAAAGGCGCAACTAACACACGAAAGATATATGCAAGTAAGACAAATGGCGCTGCAACAACCGCAATAGTTTTCTTTGCCGTCGGTTTAAGCTAACGGCAAAGAAAGGTGCAAAACCAAAATGAATTTAAAAAAATCTTGCTAATCCTGAAAATCTTAGGGGAATCGTGGTTTAACTACAAAATCCTTAAGGTAAAAAGGTTCGAAGTAAGCGGTGTTAACAAATTGTTGTTGGACAAAGGCTTTGAGCGCGGGTAGTATCATGCCGGAAGCTGAGGCTTGCAACGGCATAAAATGTGCGTGTGGATGCGTGATAACTGCTTTGCATTTTTCAGCGCCATCGCCTATGAATAGAACCGATTGTTTTTCCAATATTTCGGTAAAACTGAAAGTGTCAATAACCTTAGCTTCAATAGCGGACACTCGTTCGCCGATATGGCTGAATTGTGTTGTATATACTTCCATTCTTCGGGCGTCAATCATCGGAATTATGCAGGCTTCGGGAGTAGGTAAAAGCTGGCGGGCGATAGCCAGCATAGCTAACGACTGCAAAGAACCCACTGCAATAAGCGGCTTGTGCGCTCCGTAGCACAGCCCCTTAGCCGTTGACACACCTACGCGCAGGCCGGTATAGGAGCCGGGACCCTCGCTCACCGATATGGCGTCAAGTTGACTTATGCTGAGTTGTTGCTCGCTAAGAATTTCTTCGATAAATACAGCCAATAATTTAGCGTGGAGCATTCCCTCCGTATTTTCACGCAAGGCTATTAGTTTTTCTTCGTGTGACAAGGCTACCGAACACACCGCTGTTCCGGTTTCAATATGTAGAATAAGTGGAGCGGTAGAGCCGATAGAAGCTACAAATTTTTCCATAAGATACAATAATTAGCGCTTACCGCCCGAGGATGCCCCCTCTTCTTTAGTTTTTGCCTGTACTTTTACTACTGTGCCCTCATTCAGCCTTTTTGTGATAGCATTATAAGGGCCAATAATTACTTCGTCGTCTTCGGTAAGCCCTTCTTGCACTTCAATGTAAGCGTTATCCTGAATGCCTGTTTTCACCTTTACAGCCTTTACTTTATTTTCTGCGCCCATAACAAATGCCCGCTCCACTATGCTGCCGACAGCCGGTGGCGTAGTGGAGCTTGCTGTGCTATCTTGTTCTGCTGTCACCTCTTTTTTCTCTTTGATATCGCTGCGGGTGGTAATGGCCTGAATAGGTACACAAAGTACATTGTGTCGCGTTTCGGTTTGAATAGACACAGAGGCCGACATACCCGGTCGGAACACATATTTGTTGCTTGCAGTAATTAATTCATTATAAGAATCGGGAAGAATAAGAATTTTTACTTCAAAATTAGTTACCTGGTCGGCTGAAGTACCAATGCTTTTAGCGGAATTAGCGATTTGGGTTACTATTCCCTTGAATTTACGATTGGAATAGGCATCTACTTCTATAACTGCCGTATCGTTAAGTTTCAGGCGGATGATGTCGTTTTCGTTTACATCCACTACGGTTTCCATCTCGTCGAGGTTGGCGATGCGCAACATTTCTGTACCGGCCATTTGGCTTGTTCCCACTACGCGCTCGCCTTTTTCAACGCTAAGGCTCGATACGGTGCCGCTCATCGGAGCGTAGATGGTTGTTTTTGTCAGATTTTCTTCGGCTTCTTTCAACGCCGCTTCAGCGCTTTTCACATTAAATTTAGCTGCCTCTATCTGGCTTAAGGTGGCGTTGTATTGCGCTTCTACAGTTTCGAAGTCGGCGGTAGAAATTGTTTTCTGCTCGTAGAGTTGTTTATTCCTGCGATACGACTGTTCAATTTGTACAAACTGCGCTTCCGTTTGCGCCAACTGCGCCTTAATGGCGTTTAGCTGTGCTACAGCCCTATCGCGTCCAGAGATATAAAAATCCTGTTTGATTTTTAACAAGAGTTGGCCTTTTTGCACGTAGTCGCCTTCTTTGATATTCAACTCAACAATTTCACCCGATACGTCGGGCGAAATCTTCACCTGCAATACAGGCTGTATTTTGCCGTTGGCCGGGATGGCTTCTACAATAGTGCGTAATGCCGGTTTTTCCACATTAACTATTACAACATCCTGTTTCCCACGGGAAGCAAATATAATCAAGATAATAATCAGTACAATAGCACCGATAATAATCCAGCGTGTTTTTTTATTCTTTTTTGCCATATTTGAATCTATACTATTTATGAAATTTTGTACTAATTTGAGTTTGCTTCGTCACTACGTTCCTCGCAATGACGCGTGGTTTATAGTTTAATAGGCTCCCCTTTATACAAGTCTAAAATTTTTAACTGAAAAACATATTGATATTTGGCCTGCGCTTCTTCCGACTGGGCTTTGAGCAGATTGGTTTTGGCGACATTGTAGTCAGTCGCAGTTAGCAATCCTGTTTCAAATTTTTGCTCCACATAACGAAACGATTCCTGTTGTGCAGTTACATTACGGTTGGCGGTTTTATACTTGTTATAAGCAGCGGAAGCTTCATTGGCAGCGGTTTGAATTTCTTTGAGCAGGGTTTGTTGCTGTTTTTCTACTTCCAATTGTGCAATATATAAATTAAGACGGGCATTTTTAGCATTGGTGTGTATGGCCCAGTTGCTGAGTATGGGAATACTCAAACTGAAACCTATACCGTGTCCCCGCCTGTTGGTTAACTGATCCCAAAAGTTAACATTGTTGCCATGGATATCATAATAAGGATTAGAATACCCTGAACCAAAAAAAGCAGAGATAGATAGTGTAGGCCAATAATTTCCGCGGGCAATGTTCCAATTATGTTTGGCGCTCTGCATACGAAATTCAGAAACTTTTATTTGCGGTAGATTTTGAGCAGCGCCGTAAATATGGAACACATCATCATTACGTAAGCCTTGCTCATCAATACTAATAAGAGGCTTTGCTATTTCAAAATCGGCTTGAACCGGTAAGTTGAGGTGTTGGCGCAGGGTAAGATAATTGGCAGTTAACTGATTTTGGGCAATTACCCGTTGCATCTCTTCGGCAGCTAACTGGGCTTCTATATCAAGCTGTTCGCTGTGCGGATGGCTACCCGCTGCTACTAATTGCTTAACGCGGTTGAGTTGATTTTCTACATTTTTGCAACTATTTTCAGCTACAGTCAGCATTTCTGTGGACAACAAGACTTGCAGGTAGGCCTGAGCTACCCACAACGTAAGATTGTTGCGCATTAATTCCAAATCTTGTTCCGCTGCTTTGAGATTGCTTTGGTAATAGCGCAGGGTGTTGACTTTTTTTAAGCCTTCAAAAAGATTGATGGAAGCACTGATAGAAGGGCTGAAATTTCGGGTAGCAATCTGCTCTTGTACAGAAATTGTGTATGTTCCGCTGGCATCAGTAATGATGCGCTCCAGTGTCGCCCATCCCCAATTCATGTTGTAAGAAGCGTTTATATCAACCCTTGGAACAAAATTCATTTTTGATTGAAGAAGGCTGTTTTCGTACTGTTCCGTTGCCAAACCCTGTTGTTGTACGCTAATGTTATGTTCCCAGGCATAAATGATGCATTGTTCCAGCGTCCAACCCTGAGCAATAGCCGGCGTTATGCCAATTATGCTGAATAGGAGAGTGGTTAGGATGGTAGTGTATTTCTTCATTTTGGCAATCGTATTATAATTTAGGAATTGGGGCTTATTGTTTATATTCTTTGAGGAAGGTTTCGTAGAGTTCTCCATAATAGGCTTTTTCTATCATGGTTTGGATAGGCTCGCAGAAAACATAGCAACATACAGCCAAAACTACAATGATTGCTATAAGCCATAGCCACCAATAGGAAGGCTCTTTAGTATAAGTTCGTTCTTTCGGAGGCTGAACAGGAGAAACAGCTACCGGCAGTATTGGCGGCTTGTCCACCGGTTGCGGATCTGTTATGGTTGGCCGCAATGTCGTTTCGTTCAATATTAATAGTCCGAAGGTATCGGGAGTTTCTACTTCAAAATGATATTCCTGTTCATCGGTTATACGTAAAGTTCCCAATCCAGGGAAGGCTATATGTTGCCTATTGGTTAATGTTTGTATTGTTTGCTCACCGAATTCCGCTAATTGCTGTTTGGCCTCTTCGAGACTACAGCCTTGCTCTTTAGCCAAGGCCTCTTCTAATAAATTATCATTCCAAATTTCTTCGGAAGAAAAATAAATGCGTTTTGAAGGAGGAGTCATTCCCGTACCTCCGTTAATAAAAGTAGCCGGCGTATATTCTACCTTAAAAGCCCCCAAGCCGGGCAGGGATACGCGGTTATAACTACTTAATAGCTGTTGCAGCAACTTGCTAATTACGGATAATTCTACCATATTCTACCATCTTAAATCAAAATTGATTAAACAACGAAGGTAAGAAAAAAGAATGAAATAACAAAACGTGAAGATAATGTGTTATGCGATATGCGACTATCAATTATTCAGTTATTCAATTATTCAGTTATTTACTTCTAATGCGCTTCTAACCAATTTTTTCCAGTTTCCATGTCCACAGTAAGTGGAACATGCAGGATTTTCACATTTTCCATCTCTCGTTTAACTAATTCTTTAATTTTTTCTAATTCAGGAAGATAAACATCAAAAACCAATTCGTCGTGCACCTGAAGGAGCATCTTTGATTGTAGCTGATTTTCTTCTAATTGCTTATGAATGTTTATCATTGCTAATTTAATAATATCGGCAGCCGATCCCTGGATGGGGGCATTCACGGCATTGCGCTGGGCAAATCCTCGTACAGAAGCATTATTAGAGTGAATGTCGCGCAGATGGCGTATGCGCCCAAAAATGGTTTCTACATAACCTTTTGCAGAAGCATCGGCAATAGCTTTGTCGATGTAGGCTTTTATGCCGGGGTAGGCGGTAAAATAGCCTTCAATCAGCAATTTAGCCTCGCTTCGGGGAATCTGTAGCCGCTGGGCAAGTCCGAAGCCCGAAATGCCGTATATAATTCCGAAGTTGGCCACTTTTGCCCTGCTGCGTTGCTCCTTAGTCACTTGTTCGGGAGTGGTATGAAAGATTTTAGCGGCAGTGGCGGTGTGGATATCTTCGTTGTTACAGAAAGCCTCCAGCATATTCCTGTCGCCACTCAGATGCGCCATGAGTCGAAGCTCAATCTGCGAATAGTCGGCCGAGAGCAGAACGTGTTCATTGTCGCTTGCTACAAAGGCTTTACGGATTTCCCGGCCCTTTTCATCGCGTATGGGTATATTTTGCAGGTTGGGATTGTTGGAACTGAGTCGGCCGGTAGCAGTAACAAACTGGTTGAAGGTTGTATGTATCTTCCTTGTGCGCTTATTCACCAATTCGGGCAAGGCTTCAATGTATGAAGACAGCAACTTACGCAATGAACGATAAGTTAAAATTTTAGGAATGATAGGATGGCTGTCGGCTATACTTTGCAAGGTTTCTTCATCAGTGGAGTATTGCTTGGTTTTGGTGAGTTTGGCCTTTTCGGCAAGGCCTAATTTCTCAAATAATATAACTCCTAATTGTTTGGGAGAAGAAATATTAAGCGTAGTGTCGCCGGCCAATTGTTTAATTTCTTCATCAAGGGATAATAGTTCATCTTGCAGTTGTTTACCATATCCGGTAAGGTTTTCGGCATCTATTTTTACGCCTTGGTACTCCATGTCGGCCAATACTTTTATCAGAGGCGCTTCTATGGTGCTGTACAATTCGAACAGTTGTTTGTCGCGAAGTTCTTTTTCTAAAATTTCTTTTAATTGAAAGGTTATGTCGGCGTCTTCAGCGGCATATTCAACAATGTTTTCCAAGGGTACGTCAGCCATGCTTTTTTGTTTTACGCCTTGCTTCCCAATCAGTTCTTCAATTTCTATCGGCATATAATTAAGATAGGCGCGGCTTAGTACTGTCATGTTGTGCCGGCCTTCGGGCTCAATCAGGTAGTGCATGAGCATGGTATCATACAAAAATCCGTTAACAGTGATGCCGTATTGCTTCAGCATGAGCAAATCGTATTTGATGTTTTGGCCGATTTTTGGTTTAGGATTGTTGAATACAGGTGCAAATTTTGTCAAGAGCACTATGGCTTTCTCTCGTTCGCGAGGCATTGGCACATACCAGGCCTCATGGGCTTTTACGCAGAACGAGAGGCCTACCAATTCGGCATTCATGGCTTCGGTTCCAGTGGTTTCAGTATCGAAACAACAATAATTGACAGCTGATAGTTGTGCAATCAATCGCTCAATTTCATCGGCTGTTTTTGCAATATGGTAGCTATGTTCCACATCGCGGATAGTTTGGTAGGTGGCGGTTTCCGGAACTTCGGGAGCAGCTCCCGACATAGCGGCAAACAAATTGAGCTGTCCGTGCGTGGCAGCTGCAGTAGATTTTGTAACCGTTTTAGCGAGAGGAGCATCTTCTATCATTGTTCCATAATCGCGCCCATAATTCACCAAATGCGGCATCAACGAAGCAAATTCATATTCTTTGAACAAGCCTTTGAGTCGCTCTATATCTGGCTTCTCTATAACTAATGCAGTTTCATCCCAGGGAACGGGAACTTGCGTATTAATGGTTATTAATTTTTTCGATAAGGAAATTTGTTCGCGGGCAGCTTCAAATGCAGGCTGCAGCGATTTGGAAAGTTGGTCGAAATGGGCATACACATTTTCCACAGAGCCCCATTCGTTGATAAGTTTTTTTGCGCGTACCTTGCCAACGCCGTCAACGCCGGGAACATTATCCACCGCATCGCCCCACAGCGTAAGAATATCTATTACCTGTTCAGGGTTTTGAATGTTATAAAGTTTACAAATTTCGTCCACGCCTAAACATTCAATTTCGCCACCGGTGCGCGGCTTCATCATAAAAATATGCGGCGACACCAATTGGGCAAAATCCTTATCGGGAGTAAGCATATAGACTGAAAATTCTTCTTTTTCGGCACGTTTAGCGATAGTGCCAATCACATCGTCGGCCTCATAGCCGGGTAATATTAATAATGGAATATTGAAAGCTTCAATCAATTCTTTGAGTAACGGCAAAGAGCTTGCGATGACTTCAGGAGTAGGCTGACGATTTGCTTTATAATCGGGATACCATTCGTGCCGGAAGTTTTTACCGCCCGGATCAAAGACAACGCCTATATGGGTAGGGCCTTCGCGCATAATGATTTCCATGAGTGTTTTGGTAAAGCCGTAAAGCACGGAAGTGTCTAATCCTTTGGAGTTCATGATGGGCCTTTTCATAAAGGCGTAATACACCCTATATACAAGCGCATGCCCATCAATCAGATAAAGTTTTTTCATAATGATTCTTGTCTTGGGCAACAAATGTACGAAAAAAATCTTATCTTTGCTTGCTAAAATGAAGTCTAATTATATTTTTTAAATTATGAGCTTAAAACATCGTTTAATTGTAATGAATTTTCTTGAATTTTTTGTTTGGGGGGCATGGATGATGACACTTGCCTCTTACGGATTTAAAGAAAAAGGCTGGGGCGGCGGCGAGTTCGGATTAGTTTTCTCAACTATGGGATTAGCCTCTTTAGTTATGCCTACTCTGTTTGGTATTCTTGCCGACAAGTGGAAAGCCAACTATGTGTTTGCTCTTTTACACTTATTATTTGGTGCAACAATGTGTGTGTTGCCCTTCATTGATACGGCAGCGGCATTTTTCTGGGTATTATTAATTGCCATGAGTTTTTATATGCCCACTATAGGTTTAAATAATGCTATTGGTTTTGGAATTTTGAAAGAAAAAGGGAAAGATCCGATAAAATATTTCCCTCCAATCAGGGTTTGGGGAACAATTGGTTTTATTGTAGCCATGTGGCTCACAAATTGGGTTACAAAAGATTGGGGATTCGGATACAGTATCAAAGTATCGTTCTTTATTTCGGCTGCCGGAGCAGCTTGTTTGTCGCTTTTTACTTTTCTTGCTATACCTAATATTACAAAAATAAAGGAAACAATCCGGCAAAAATTATCATGGGTAGATAAATTGGGTTTACGGGCCTTTGTCTTGTTTAAACAAAAAAAGATGGCACTCTTTTTTGCGTTCAGCCTCTTGCTTGGCGCGGCCTTGCAATTAACCAATGCTTACGGAGATCTTTTTTTACAAGACACCAATGTTTTCCCCGAAGGCTCTACTGTGTTTAACTTTTCAACCATTATTCTTTCTATTTCTCAAATGTCGGAAACATTGTTTATCCTCGTCATTCCGTTCTTTCTAAGTAGATTTGGGATCAAAAAAGTGGTGATAATTAGTATGCTGGCCTGGTTTTTGCGTTTTGCATTGTTTGGCTTGGCCGAAAATTCGGTGCTTGGCTTCGGTTTAATTGTAGTTTCCTGTATTGTTTATGGTATGGCTTTCGACTTTTTCAATATTTCGGGCGCTTTATTTGTTCAACAGAATACTGACTCTAAAATACAATCGTCGGCACAGGGTGTTTTCATGCTTATGACAAATGGTGTTGGCGCTGTTCTCGGCAATATTATTGCAGGGAATGTTATTGCAAAATACTTTACAAATGAAGCAGGTGTTCTTTTCTGGAATTTACCTGCATTTCCGAATATCTGGTTTGTTTTTGCTGCTTACGCGCTTGTTACGGCAATCATTTTCGGCGTGTTCTTCAAGTATAAACACAATAAAAGTTGAAAGTACCTGGAGCGGAACTACAAAATTAAAACCTGGTTATATTCAAATCAATCAAAAATATACTATTTATCAGCAATTTAAACGATATATAAAATTATTTTGATAAAATAGAATATAATAAAATGTAAAATTTTTGCCAGTAAATTTGCCAGTAAAATAATCTAATAGTATCTTTGCATAAGATATAGTTTTTTAAGGCTTAATGGCCAAATTTCAGGCTAAAATCTTTGGGAATCTTTATCTTTGTTTGTTTTATCATAAGTCAAAGGTTATGAATCAAAAAAATGCTTTTATTGTTCCAGTCCGATTATTCGA
>JAIRUB010000160.1 GCA_031254635.1 Prevotellaceae bacterium
ATCAGCTGAATTGCAAATGCCCGATTACGAAACCCGTAAAATTATCCTGCGTGGTAAAATTTACAAAGACGGTATTGATATCAACAATGCAATTATTGATTGTATAGCATCTAAGATAACAACAAATATCCGCGAACTCGAAGGTACTTTGGTGTCTTTATTAGCTCAGGCAACCCTGAATAAAAAAGCCATCACTTTAGAATTAGCTGAGACTATGATTGACAAATTGGTAAATAGCACTCAACATGAATTAACCGTTGCGGAAATTCAAAAAGTGGTGTGCAATTATTTTTGTATTCCCCCGGAAAATTTATTGTCGAAAACGCGAAAACGCGAAATCGTACAAGCGCGGCAAATAGCCATGTATTTCAGCCGCAGTATGACAAAGTCATCACTTTCGTCTATTGGCGCTCAAATTGGCGGGAAAGACCACGCTACGGTACTTCACTCCTACAATACTGTATGTGACCTTATTGATACAGATAAACACTTCAAGCAGCACGTACAGGCGATTGAAAAGAAACTAAAATCAACCTTATAATTATGACAAAACAAGAATTACAACCCGCCGGTATATTCAAATATTTCGGTGATATTTGTCTTATACCCCATGCATCGAAGCATGAAAAAGAAATTATCCACTTCCTTAAATCCTTTGCAGCAGAGCATGGATTACCCATAAAATGCGATGCTGCCGGCAATGTGTTAATCAGTAAGCCGGCAAGCAAAGGGATGGAAAACCGCCCAACCATTGTCCTACAATCGCATTTAGATATGGTTTGTGAAAAAAATAGCAGCTCGAACCATAATTTCGACACCGACCCTATCGACTGGTACATAGCCGATGATGGATGGATTAAGGCCAAAGATACTACGCTTGGCGCCGATTGCGGCATAGGCATTGCTGCTCAATTAGCCTTGTTGGTCGACAAATCCCTTGTACACGGCCCTATAGAGTGTTTGTTTACCATCGACGAAGAAACCGGACTTACAGGCGCTAAGGCCTTGGAATCTGGATTTATGACAGGAAATATCTTAATTAATCTTGACTCTGAAGATGAGGGAGAATTATTTATTGGTTGTGCCGGCGGCGTAGATATTGTCGGCACTTTTGATTATACCACTGAGCCCTTGCCCGAAGGTTATGCTTTGTTTCAATATACGGTAAGCGGCCTCATCGGCGGACATAGCGGCGATGATATTAACCGTGGGCGCGGCAATGCCGTAAAAATTGCTACGCGCTTCCTGTGGCAGACACAGCAAGCTTGCAATATCAGAATTGGTAAATTTACCGGAGGAAATTTGCGTAACGCCATAGCCCGTGAAGCCTCAGCGCTGATTGCTGTGGACAAATCGCAAATAGCAGCGCTTACACAATTATTTGAGAAACATCAAGCCGAAATTAAGATTGAACTCAGTTTCAGTGATGTCGGCATACAGCAAACTTTAGCAGAAACACCACGCACAACCGATATTTGCCTCATAGATCAAGCCACGCAAACACGGTTGTTACATTGTCTGCAAGCCTGTCCACATGGAGTAATCGCTATGAGCCACACCATGCCCGGACTTGTAGAAACTTCGACCAACCTTGCTTCGGTAAAATTTGTAGAGAATAACCGGATTTTGGTAGGAACCAGTCAGCGCAGTTCGGTAGAAAACGCTAAATATAACATAGCACACACGGTTGACGCAGTATTCCGTTTGGCCAGAGCAGAGTTAAAATATGGAGATGGTTACCCGGGTTGGGCGCCTAATGTTAATTCGCCTATCTTAGCATTAACTAAAAGTGCATACCAACGGTTGTTTCACACCGAACCGGAGGTAAAAGCCATACATGCCGGCTTGGAATGTGGTTTATTTCTCGAAAAATATCCGCAACTTGATATGATTTCTTTCGGCCCTACTATTAAAAACGCCCACTCGCCCGACGAAAAATTGGATATCCAATCGGTAGAAAAATTTTGGCTGTTGTTGCTGGAGGTACTGAGGGGAGTTAAAAGTTAATTTCTACTACCTATAATTAGTCGCTCCTTAAAAAGTCTATAATTTATTAACAATCAATAAAATAGTTGTAGAAAAATTTGGTAAATTCTACCGTTTTTTGTAGCTTTGTGGTATAAAAAGTGGCAAATTATGTTAGGAAAATTACCTAAAAACCATCGCGAACTATTTCGCACCCGCTTGGAAGATTTGATCGATCACAAGCACGAGTTGGCATTGTTGTCTAATACTAAAGTGATCTATATTTCATTCCAGAATGGATCAAAAAAAATATATTTGTAAGCACAGGTGGATATTACGATGACGACAACCACAATTTTTGCACTCGTAATTTTCCTTGTCTTTTTTCCAATAATGCTCTTTGCTTTGACAGCGAGGGCATTATACTCCCTGTTGGTCGCGAATAGCTTTCCATTTTGTCTTGCAAATAGATTCATCGGGATATTGTTCTACGAAATTCAATAAATTCATAACTTTCTGTATTTATCGGCAAAGATAAGAAATTTAGGCGAAATCACGGATAATCATTAAAAATTATTCATATTGGTATAACTGGAGGGCGTATTCAAAATATCTTCCAGCAAAACAACATTATATAGGGAAAGATCGTACATGGAAAATAGAAAGGAAGAATTTGAACTTTAGAATACATTTAAAGCGGCTTTCCCGAAAAACAATCTGCTATTCCAAAGATGAAGAGATACATGA
>JAIRUB010000161.1 GCA_031254635.1 Prevotellaceae bacterium
CAAGGTTGCCATATTTGAACAGGGCGCACAATTTGGCGGATGCTTGCAGACATTTAAAAGAAAAGGCGTTAAGTTTGAAACAGGCGTACATTATGTCGGTAGTATGGGCGAAGGACAAGCGCTTAATCGGTTTTTTCATTACCTCTCGCTATTTCCCGACATTAAACCATTGCCGCTCGACCCAACCGGTTTTGATGTAATATCATTTAGAGGCGAACAATATAAATATGCCACAGGGTATGAAAATTTCATAGAAACTTTAGCTCGAAAATTTCCTTCTGAACGCAATAATCTGAAACGCTATGCAGCAGGAGTACAAAAAGTGGCGCATAGCTCGCCCTTTCATTCTCTTTACAATCCCGACGACCCATTTCAATTTAGCTCCGATTACGCAACCATCAGTGTAAACAACTTTATTAATTCCTTTACTTCAAACGAGGTTTTACAAAATGTGCTTGTGGGAGAAATTCCGCTTTATGCCGGAGTAAAAGATAAAACGCCATTATACGTTCATACCTTTATCAATGATTCGAACATATCCGGCTCGTGCCGTATTATGGGCGGCAGCGACCAAATTGCTAATTCGTTGGTAAACTCCATTCGTTCATTAGGCGGTGAAATTTTTGCCTTGAGTAAGGTAAGTAAAATTATTTGCGACAATACCAAAGCAACAGCTGTAATGATGGAAGACGGAACGCAGGTTGCCGCAAATTACATTATTTCCAATACGCATCCCGAAGTTACTGTTGATATGATTGATTCCCATTTAATACGTCCGATGTACCGCAACAGAATACGTCAAATGGAACAAACTATTGCTAATTTTACAGTATATCTAAAATTTAAAGAAAATACGGTTCCCTATATGAACCACAACTATTACCACTACACCGGTGCTCAAATTTGGAACTGTGAAAATTATACCGAGCAGGACTGGCCGCGTGGTTATTTGTATATGCACCTTTGTCCGGCGCAACTACCTCAATATGCAGAAGCCGGGGAGATGCTCACCATTATGCGGTATGAAGAAGTTGCTCAATGGGCCGGCACCAAGGTAGAGCAGCGTGGCGAAGCATATAAGGAATTTAAACAGCGTAAGGCAGAGAAAATGTTGGCGCAACTTGAGCGCGATTTTCCGGGAACACTCGCTAATGTAGAATCATATTACACTTCATCACCACTCACTTATTTGAATTATACGGGAACAAAAAATGGGGCTGCCTACGGCGTATTGCGCAACATCAACGCCTCGCGTATTGTGCATCGTACAAGAGTACCCAATCTTTTCCTCGCAGGGCAAAACACCAATGCGCATGGCATCATGGGAGTAATCATCGGAGCAATCATCGCATGTTCCGAATTTTTAGGACGCGAATTTCTTTGGAAACAAATTACAGAATGCAGGCAATGAAAGAAAAGATACTGATTATAGGAGGAGGCATAGGCGGCTTAGTCTGTGGTGCAATATTAGCCAAAGAAGGCTACAGTGTGTGCATATTGGAAAAACATACGGTAGCCGGCGGAGGCCTACACACATTTAAACGCGATGGCATTGAATGGGAAACCGGTATGCACGTTATTAGCGGATTTCAATCCGGCGGTGTATTAAAACAGTTGTTTACCTACATCGGAGTGGCTGATAAACTGCGCATCAAACTTGCAAGCAGGGACGGCTTCGACCATTTTCACGTAGCTTCCGATGGAATAACTTACAAAATGGCCATAGGACGTGAAAATTTTGTAGAAACTCTCGGTTCGTATTTCCCCGAAGAAAAGGAAAATATACGACGTTATATTGATAAAGTGTATGAAATATGTAACAGCGTTGCATTATATAATCTGCGCGCACCGTCAGCAGACATTCATATCAACTTGGAAGCAATGTCAATAAGCGTAAATAAAATGATTGAAACCTACACCAACAATCCAAAGTTGCAGGCATTGTTAGCATGGAACACTACGCTGTACGGAGGCGAAAAAGATAAAACCCCTGCTTATGTTAGCGCACTCATTACCCAATTTTATATTGAAGGAGCGAGCCGTTTTATAGACGGGAGCCAACAACTTGCCGATGCACTGATAGCAGTAATTGAACAAAACGGAGGAACAGTTCTCACAAATACCGGCGTACGTTTTATTGACATTCAAGACCGGCACGTTCAGAAAGTGATAACCGACAAGGGGCAGGAATTTACAGCCGACTGGTACATTTCAGCCATTCACACCTCAGCCATGTTTAAACTGATGGATACTACCAAAATTCAAAAATCGTATTATCAGCGAATAGACAATATTCCCAACTCATACTCGGCCTTTACCGCATATATAACATTTAAACCGCAAAGTTTTCCGTATCTCAACTACACCGGTTTCTATGCGCCCGATTATGATGAAGTATGGAAATGCGCCGAATATACTGACGAAAACTGGCCCCGCGGATGTATGTACCTGACGCCTCCGATAACCAACAACGATAGCTTTGCACAGAAAATGATTGTAAATACCATTATGAATTTCGACACCGTAAGGCAATGGGAAAACACTACTGTTGGCAAGCGCGGCGAAGCGTATAAGGATTTTAAAAAACAATGTGAAAATAAATTGCTGGATATGATGGAAAAGGTATTTCCCGATATTCGCTCTAAAATTGACAACATATTCAGTGCATCGCCGCTTACCATACGCGATTATTTTGGCACAAAAGACGGTGCCAACTATGGCTCCGTAAAAGATTGTAATAACATGATTGTATTAAACATATCCATTCGTACCAAGATGGATAATCTGTTACTCACCGGACAAAATATTAACCTTCACGGCATATTGGGAGTGCCGCTGACCGCCATTGCCACCTGTGGCGAATTATTGGGATTGGAAAAATTATTAAATAAAATTAATACATCATGAAATTCAAACTAATTTATCCAAAATGGGAAAAACTTCGCGGACAAACTACCTTCAATTTGCCGCCTCACGGTCCTGTGGTATTTGCAGCCGCCTTGCCAAAAGATGTTCAAATATCGTTTACCGATGAAAATGTAGACACTATAAATTTTGACGAAGATTGCGATTTTGTCGGAATATCAATGATGCTCAGCACACAGGTAAAACGTGGATGGGCTATTGCCGACAAATTTCGCAAGTGTGGTAAAAAAGTGATTTTTGGCGGCATATCCACCATGCTGCACGCCGAAGAAACCACTGAATATGCCGATTCTGTATTCCTTGGCGAAGCCGAAGGGCGTATGGAAGGTGTAATTAATGATTTCAAAAATGGCACGCTCAAAAAAATATACAACTTCATGGGCAAGCATCCCGCCATTGAAGCGGTAGGCCCTGCACGTCGCGACCTTTACAATCGTGACCTCTACAATCACAAAGGCGTACAAATGGTTGATTTGTTTCATGCTTCGCGTGGTTGTCGTTTTAGTTGTTATCCTTGCGCTGTGTCATATTTGGGCGGACGTGTGTTCCGTCCGCGTCCAATAGATAAGGTGGTAGAGGATTTAGCAACCATAGAAAACAATCGCCTGTTTGTAGTTGACAATTCGCTTGCGCAAGACAAGGAGTGGGAAATGCAACTCTTCAAAGAGATGATTCCTTTCAAGAAAAAATGGATTAGCCACACTATTGAGGACGACCCGAAAATTCTCGATCTTGCAGCGCAAGCCGGCGCATGGTATGTGTACCAAGCCGTATATGATACTTCCGAATATATCAAAGAGCGCATAAAACGCTATCACGATTACGGTATCGGCGTAGAAGGCACCATATTGTTAGGACTTGATAACCAGAGCGAAGATGATATCAAACGCCTCATAGACTTCTTGCTCGAAATAGATTTAGACTTAGCAGAGTTTACGGTGATGACCCCCTTCCCGCATACTAAAGGACACGACGATATGGTGCGTGAAAATCGCATTTTTGACCACGATTGGGACCATTACAATGCAGGGCAAGTGGTATTTCATCCTAAACAAATGACTGCCGACAAGTTACAAGAGTTATACAACTACGCATGGACAACATTCTATGCCGACGAGTCTCAGGAGTCAAAAATGATGCGTCTGTTTACAAAAGTAACGATGCGCGAAATGGAAGACGGCACCTATCGCCCACGCGACCGCCGTTTGGTAAATAAATCCTTTGGTAAAAAAGTAACAAAAAAAATATAACAATATGAAAGTTCCGGAAAAATATTACGACGAAATTTTCGAATTTAAAGGCCAATGGGAAATCCTGTCGAAATGTGGCTTAAAGATTGTGAACAAAGGAGATAAAAATCTGGTAATAGTAACAGAATTGTATCAGGATAACCCCGGCACTTCGGTAACCGCAGCAGGGTATTCTTTGTTAAAGCAGATATGTGAAGAAAAAGGTTTATCTTTGCCGCAAATTGTGTATTTGGAATGTACGCCCGATACCAATTCGGTACTGTCGTTTTACGACGAACAATATTTTGAGGTAAGATTTAACGACACATTCCAAGCCGATTATCGAAAATTATCGAAAGAAGAAATAGTACATATATTAAACTAATAATATTTATTTAACTAACTAAAAACTAAATTATTATGAAAATTAAAATCTTGTTTACAGGATTGCTTTCAATAGCAATGGCATGGAGTGCTTCGGCACAAAAAATTTCGGACGATATTAGTCCTTTAAAAGGCCAAAAAGAGGTAAATGTAGTACTCGACTTTACGGGAACTTCGGTAAATGGTAAGGCCGAACAAATCTACATTGACGTTGAACCAAAAAAAAAGAGCGAAGCAGACAAAGCAAAATGGCTTAAGGAATGGAATAACAACCTACGTTCAGATGCTAACGGTATGTTAATCAGAAATTTAAATGAAAAAGGAAATAATAATTCATTTTCGTTTGGTAAACATGCAACAGCCCAATATACAATTATTGTCAAAGTAAAAGATATTACAACAGGCTTTTTTGCGGGCCCCATAACAAAATCTTCGGCGGTAAAAGCAGATGTAAGTTTTGTTAAAACAGGCGAAACAACGCCATTTGCAACGGTGGTATTTAAAAAATTCAGTGGCGCTTTTTCTTCCGAAATGCCTCATCTTGTTACAAGAATTGCTATGTCGTTTGGCTCACTCGGTATGGAATTGGGTTTTTTAATTGCCAAAACATTGAAATAATTAAGTTAGAAAAATAGATGTATAAATTTTTGTCGGGAAATAGCAGCAAAGAAGAAATCAAGCGCTTTCAAGAGGAAAAACTAAAAATAGCCCTACAATATCTGCAAGAAGATTCGCCTTTTTACAAGCGAATGTTTTTGCGGGATTGCATTGATATTCAGCAAATTAAAAAAATAAAAGATTTGCAGCAAATTCCATTTACCACCAAACAGGATTTACAACTGCATAACGAAGATTTCCTTTGCGTTCCCCGCGAAAATATTATTGACTACATTACCACTTCCGGTACGCTTAGCGACCCTGTAACCTTTGCCTTGACAGAGGCCGACCTGGAACGTCTGGCTTATAACGAAAAAATTTCCTTTGAATGTGCAGGCGTAAAAAAAGGCGATATTTTTCAGCTGATGACCACTATGGATAAGCGTTTTATGGCCGGATTGGCTTATTTTTTGGGGATTCGCAAATTAGGCGCAAGTATTATTCGTGTTGGCAATGGAATTGCTGAACTACAGTGGGATACCATCAAGCGCATGAAACCAAATGCGGCGGTAGTTGTTCCATCATTCATCCTAAAGCTCATCAAATATGCCGAAAATAACGGCATTGACTATAAAAATTCAAGCATAAAGAAATTTGTTTGCATAGGAGAAAACCTGAGAGAACAGGATTTTTCCTTAAACCTGCTTGGGCAAAGCATTAAAGAGAAATGGGACGTTGAGCTTTATTCAACTTATGCCTCAACCGAAATGTCAACCACCTTTACCGAATGTGAATACGGTTGCGGCGGCCATCATCATCCCGAATTGATTATTTGTGAATTAATAGACGACAACGGGAACCTTGTTCCCGAAGGCGAAATCGGCGAACTTACCGTTACCACTTTAGGGGTTGAAGGAATGCCTCTGTTGCGTTTTAGAACAGGCGATTTGGTGCGCTTTCACACCGAACCTTGCAAATGTGGGCGCACTACTATGCGCATAAGTCCTATCGTTGGAAGACTCAACCATCTGATAAAATATAAAGGAACAACACTTTACCCCCCTGCCATTTTTGATGTGTTAGATAATGTTCCCTATCTTGAAAATTATATCATGGAAATTTCCGACAACGAATGTGGAAATGATGACATACTCATAAAAATCGGATTGCGCGAACAACTCGACTATGATGTGGTTAAAGATTTAAAAGACCGCTTTAGAGCGCGTATCCGCGTGGCTCCCGAAATAGAAATATGTCCAGCCAATGAAATACGGGCAACAAGTATGCCGGATATTAGCCGTAAGCCTATAAAAATTATTGATAAGCGGAAAAAATAAATTATATGAATACAAAATTCGACAATATTCGTCCCTATATTGACGCTGAAATACCTGCAGCCATGCAGCGTATCGTTAATAGCGAGTATCTGCAGTCGCTATGCGATTTTGTCTTTCCCGGGAAAAATGTAAACGAAATAAAAAAAACAATATCGGCTTTTACTACAATAAAAGACTTTCAGTTGAAAGTAATGTATATTGCAAACGAGCAAATAATCAAAAATACAATTGAGCATTTTTCTTATGATGGAATAAAATATTTAGATCCGAAAAAAAAATACTTGTTTATCTCCAATCATCGGGATATTATGCTGGATTCTTCCTTGCTGCAACAAATATGTTGCTACCATGATTTTCCGACAACAGAGATTACTTTCGGCAGTAATTTGATGACTTCCCCATTGGTAATTGATGTAGGCAAGTCGAATAAAATGTTCAAGGTTATCAGGAGTGGAAATGCGCGTGAATTTTATGAAAATTCGCTGCATTTGTCGGAATACATCCGTCATACAATTACTAAAAAAGGAGAGTCCGTTTGGATTGCACAACGGAGCGGGCGTACTAAAGATGGGAATGATGCGACCGATCAGGGAATTATCAAGATGCTCTGTATGAGTAATACGCAGGATTTGATAAAATCAATTGAAGCGTTAAATATTGTTCCGATAGCTGTTTCCTATCAGTGGGAATCTTGTGATATGTTTAAAACACGGGAATTGTATCAGTCGCGGGATGGGGCAAAATATGTAAAGCAAAAAGATGAAGATTTGATTAGCATTCTAACCGGCATCACCCAACAAAAAGGCAAGGTACATTTCAGTTTGTGCAAACCTCTCGAAAAAGAAGAATATATTGGTTTTGTCAATGAATTGCCAAACAAATTTTATAAAAACATAGCTAATTTGGTTGACGAACGGATTTATAACAATTATAAATTGTGGAGTACAAATTACATAGCTCACGATATCCGTTCCGAAACAAATAAATATGTTGCTTTTTATTCACCCGAAGAAAAAGAGCAATTTTTGCAAAGATTTTACCAAATACTAAATCAGATTGACGGTGATAAAACTATAATTGGCGCTATTTATTTAGGTATTTATGCCAATCCGGTAGATAAAATTAAAAGTTAAATCTTTCCATGCTACAAGCCGGATGTCGTTTATTGTAGAAGAGAGTTCACCGGCCTAAACTACATATTTATCAATATTGTTGACGATAGTATATTTGGAAAAAGCTGAAAGATTTTTGAGGTAGTCCTGTGAGAAAGTCTGCCCACCCTTAATTTCAATGGCCGATATTTGATTCCCATAGTCTATAATGCAATCAATTTTGGTGCCGTTATTTTTGCGCCAATAATACATAGCCGGCAATAAGCAGAAAATCAAAGAAGCCTTGGATAAGCTAACGGCAGGCGGCTCTACTGCAAGCGGAGCAGGAATTCAATTAGTTTATAAAATCGTAAAAAAGAATTATTAAAAATGGAAATAACCGCGTTATTCTTTGCACCGACGGCGATTTTAACGTAGGCGTATCGAGCGAAAAGGAATTGGAAAATTTAATTGAACAGGAACGTAAAAGTGCCGTTTTTCTTACGGTTTTAGGTTATGGAATGGGTACTTATAAAGATAAAAAATTACAAGTGTTAGCCCAGAAAGGCAACGGTCATCACGCTTACATTGATAATTTGCAAGAAGCCAACAAGGTGTTAGTCGAAGAATTTGGCGGCACGATGCACACGGTAGCCAAGGATGTAAAGTTGCAGGTAGAATTTAATCCTGCCAAGGTTCAGGCCTATCGTTTGGTGAGATATGAAACCCGTTTGTTGAATAAAGAAGATTTTAACGACGACACCAAAGATGCCGGCGAGATGGGCGCAGGGCACACGGTAACTACCCTGTATGAAGTAGTACCTGATCAGGACTCGGCAACGATAAATCGGGCTATCGGCACGAATTTACCCGTTTGGTAAAAATAGCCGAGTAAATGGCAATTAATTAAAATAATGTTTATATTTGTAAAAAATATGTTGTATGAAAAAAATTATAACTCTAAGTCTAACCTTTTTAATAACTATGTTTATGGAACTTCAAGCACAAGATAAACCTGCCGTGGTAACTTCTTCAATTAATAATGTTACTGTATTCATTTCTGGTGCTGAGGTGCAGCGCGAAGGCCGCGTTGCCGTAAAAGCAGGAGCCCAACAGGTAGTTTTCGAAAATTTACCCCACCGGCTTAATCCCCAAAGTATTCAAGTCAGCGGCGCGGGTAATTTTACGATATTGGGCGTAAGCCACCGGATGAATTATTTGAAACCTGCCGAAAAGACAAAAGAAGTGGAGCGATTGGAACAATTGGTTAAATCATTGAATGAGAAAATCGACAAACAAACGGCAGCGAAAAAAGTGCTGGATGCCGAAGAAGAAATGTTGAAGAAAAATCAATCCATAGGCGGTGCGCAAACCGGCGTAAAAACTGCGGAATTGAAAGAATTTGCCGACTATTTCCGTTCACGCCTGCAAGCGCTGAATCAGGAGTCCTTAAAAATTACGCAGGAAATCGTTGAATGGCAGGAAGAGTTGAAGCAAACGAAAGAACAATTGTCGAATATACGAAACGGTCCGCAGCAGCCTACAAGTGAAGTAGTGGTAGAAGTTACAGCTCCGGCTTCCGGTGAGATAAGGATGTCGCTCACCTATTTGGTATATGATGCCGGCTGGGTGCCTTCCTACGATTTGCGCTCTTCCGATATTAATAATCCTGTAGAATTAACCTATAAAGCTAATGTCCGCCAATCAACCGGCGAAGAATGGAAAAACGTGAAACCGATATTTTCCACAACCAATCCAACAATCAACAGCACCCGTCCTGTGCTGAACCCTTGGTATTTGTCGTTTTACCAACCGCTAACATCTCACTCCCAATACCAATACAATATGCCAATGGCTATGGCAAAGCGTACAAGAGCAGTTGCAGATATGGAACTTGCAGATGAAATGATTATGGAAGATACCAAATATGAAGCTGCGCCAACAGCCAGCGTTTACACCACAGTGCAGGAAAGCCAAACCAGTGTTGAGTTTGTAGTTGATGTGCCTTACAGTATTCTGAGCGACGGGCAATCGCACGTAGTGGAATTGGCCAAACATTCGCTGCCGGCTACTTACGAATACTATGCCGTGCGCAAGTTAGAGAAAGATGTGTTCTTAATAGCCAAGGCAGCCGGTTGGGAAAAGCTGAACCTGTTATCGGGCAATGCCAACTTATTCTTCGAAGGTAAATATGTAGGCGAATCGTATATCGAAACACGGCAAACCGATGAGGAATTAACCTTCTCCTTGGGCCGCGACAAGAACATCACCGTAACCCGCATCAGGAAAAAAGATTTTGCCGAAAAACAGTTCTTAAGTACTTCCATTACCGAAACCCGCGAATGGGATTTGACAGTACATAATAAAAAGAAGCAAGCCATTACTATTACCATAGAAGATCAGATTCCCGTATCAACGGAAAAAGACATAAAGATAGAGCTGGTTAATATATCCAAGGCGGAATTGAATAAAGATACAGGGAAGTTGTCGTGGAAGTTAGAATTAAAGCCCTCCGAATCGCAAGCTATGAATGTGAAATATACCGTAAAATACCCGAAAGACAAGAAGGTGGTTTTGGAATAAACCACCTTCTTATTTTTGTCATTTCATAAAAATTTTCACCTTTGCCGGAAATTCAAAACAATCATTATGAGTACCACTCCATTGATTCATAAAGAGGATATATTGAGTTATCGTCAAAATGGAATAACATTCTCCCAACACCATAGTCAAGGTGAAATAATACTATATCAACCGGATAGTTTTCTAAGATTAGAAGTCAGAATAGAAGATGAAACTGTTTGGTTATCTCAAATGCAAATGGCGGAGCTATTCCAAACAACGGTTTCCAATATTAATTTGCATTTGAAAAACATTTTTGAAGAAGGAGAATTAGAAGAAAATGCAACTATTAAGGATTTCTTAATAGTTCGATAAGAGGGGAAAAGATATGTTCAAAGAAATATATCTTTTTACAATTTAGATATTATCATTTCAGTAGGCTATCGTATAAAATCGCGTTCCGCCACATTATTTCGCATTTGGGCAACGAAAATGTTAAAAGACTATATTTTAAAATGTTATGATATCAATCAGCGTTTTGAACGAATAGAACATCGGGTAGCTGACACCGAAAAGAAGATAGATTTTTTTGTAAAAACATCTTTGCCTCCCAAAGAAGGAGTCTTTTTTGAGGGGCAAATTTTTGATGCTTATATATTAATGATTATCCGCAGTTATACCTAAATTCATTTTTATAGCTCACAGATGCGAGCATCAACCTATCAAATAAATTCTCTCCGAAATACCGCCGATTAAATTTATAACAGAACTCATTGAG
>JAIRUB010000179.1 GCA_031254635.1 Prevotellaceae bacterium
TTTGCCCGCAATAAACGCACGCTTATCGACATTTCTAAGCATTTTATCTTGGAAGCTGCCCACCCCTCTCCCCTGTCGCGCGGCGCCTTTTTCGGCAACAAACACTTTTCCAAAACCAATGAACTGTTAGTACAACAGGGGCTGAAGCCGGTTAACTGGAACATTAATGAATAATGAACAATGGATAATGAATGGTACAGGGTAAAATGAAGACGAAACAAGTGCTTTAAATTCTTTGTTATACAAAAATGATTTATATTTCATTCCAGAATGGATCAAAAAAATATATTTGTAAGCACAGGTGGATATTACGATGCCTTTGTTGATTTCATTGGCAGTGTTATCAATAAACAAACTGATTTCTAATGTTTCCGTATTGCAAACGGGAAATTCCATCATAAAGTCATTGCCGCTTATTGGAGAAAATGCTCCAAACAACCATGTGGAACTATACTCCTGATGAGAGCTGCAAATAGGTTTTATACCTTTGGCTGTTAGCATCCTGCCTGTTTTGGTGAAGAGTTCGAAGCGACTTTCGTCCTGAAAATACAAATTTACCTGTTTGTACTTTTCTTTATCCCCCTCGTAGATGTTCCGGCATATTCGTCCGAAGTTTTTTTTAAATCTTCCACTGCCAGTCTCATACATCTTGCGCCATATTTGAACGCTACTGCTGCTTACGCCAAGTAATTTACCTAATTTCTGCTTTGACAAACTCTCGCCTTCATTGTTCCTAATTAATATTAACATCCTGATACGATTGGATATGGTTACGCTACGGTTTGACAATAATTTCTTGAGTGCTACAACACTCTCCCTTACATACAATTGTTTCGCTTTTGACATGCTATATATGATTTATATTTAACACCATATATACAAAAAAAATAACATATATGCTATTAGAATAAAAAATTATTCATATTTGTATTATTTGACACGCAAGCCCAAAACACAAGCGGCACTAGAATTGAAAAAAATCACCTTAAAACTGACAAGACAAAAATTCTTTCACTCTTCACCTTTCACCCTTTACCAGAAGAAGGTTGTCTTCAGCCCGGCGGTGTTCATCCGGTTGTCGGTTACATTGAGCAGGAGCGTATGGGTAGTGTTTTTCTTGATGCGTTTTTGGTCAAAAGTGTAGATGAGTACATTATTTTTGGCATCATACTCCATCAACGCCCATTGGCCGTCGATAAAAGCCTTGTAAGTATTAATACCGGAAAGGTTATCGTATATCTTAACAGATAAGGAGGCGCTGTTTTTGAGATTGGCACCTTTTTTGAACTTAGGCGTAATCGTAGGAGGGATGGTATCAACCATTACGCAATAGTCGCCAAAAGAAGTAATTTTTGCTGTTATACCATCATTGTTCCAACTGCCGCCTACCGCTTTAATTCCGCCTGTTTTGGTTACGTTTACCACTAACGCTTTGTCGCGGTATTGTTCAGGTATATCGGCCTGTATGTGAAGTGTAACAGTGCTATGCAGGGGAACTTCGTCGTTATGAATCTTCCATAAGGGCGAATAGGCGTATGCCGGCGCATACATAGCCGTGTCGGCAGTGAACATAATAGAGCGATAGAGGCTGCCTGCCGGAATGCTAATATTCATACCGGATTGCTCGTAACGGTTATTGCGATTGTAGTACATAGGAACTGTTTTTTGCTCGTTGAGATAAGCTTGCGGGGTAGAAGGGATGGAATGGCGTTGAATATCGAATGTGCAATCAGCCCGGTTTCCTGTTTCGTCCCACACGGTAATGCTAAGTTGATGTACGTCATCATCGGTAAGGGTGATAATGCCCTTATCTTCTACTTTTTCATATACCGAAGAAAGTTTATTGCCCGGTTCTAAGTATGTTTTGATGAGCGACTGCGAGTTAGCCTGCAGGCGGTCGTAGGCCATCAGGCTATTTACATACCGGCTTTCTTCAAACAAAAACTCATCAATGCGATAAGCAAAAATAACCTTATCGTCAAGCTTAATCTCTATACGGTAGATTCCGAATTTATTGGTAGTATTATTTTGTCGGTCACTTGCATCTATAGCAATAAAAAAACGTTCCGGCACATTGACCGTTTGTTGCAAGCCGGCAATGGTGCTAATCAGGAAAGGTTCTACGATAGGCACCTCATTTTCATGCTCGTCGTAACGGTAGAATATAACCTCTTTAATAGCCGGAGGAATATTGTCGGAGAATTTGTAGATACCGGCAGAAAGTACATTAAGCGGCATTTGGGTATCGGTTTTACGTAGTTCGAAATGAAGATGCGCACCAAAGGAACTTCCGCTGTTGCCGGCGTTGCCTATGAAATCGCCTTTATTCAGCGGAAAAACAGTTGGTGGTAATTTTTCGTCTATTGCGTAACGTTGACGCTTGTATTGCAGGTCTTCGATATAGGCTTTAATTTTAGGTGAAAAATTATGCAGGTGTCCATATACCGAAGTTGTGCCGTTGGGATGGTTGATATACACAGCTCTTCCAAAGCCTTCGGGACTGACGGAAATACGTGCCACATAACCATCGGCTACGGCGTAGAGTTTGGCTCCCGGCACGCCTCCTACACGAAAATCAAGGCCTGCATGGAAGCGGTTAGCCCGTAGTTCGCCAAAGTTGCTGGCAAAGGTAATCGGCATATCATCCGCCAAAGGTGAGCGGTAATAGCCTTTTAAGTTCTCCTGCGCTCCAAGCTGCACAAGCATTAACAGGGTAAGTATTGTCAGGAATGATTTTTTCATTTATTTTTATAATTTTCACTAACTAATTTAAGATTTTTCACATAATAAACAATTACATTTTTATCACCAAATCGTTTATAAGCAAAGCCCCACTGAGTTTTGCTTTTAGTATCTTTATACACATACAATAAACATCCTTCATCTTTGCTTAATTTTCTATATGGTGATGGCCTATGAGTAAGCATTCCTCCAAGATTTGAACTAATAGCTTGAATAATTAGATTCTTTTTCTCCAAAGCTCTTGCTTGAGTGTCAATTCCTCATTAATCAAATATTTTGTATATTCATCAATAAGAGCTTTTACATTGGGTTTAACTAATATCATGGATTTGGTATTAATCTTCTTATTGATTCATCCCATATTTTTGAAAATTCTTCAAGAGTAATACACCCTTGAGATTCATCTTTAAATTTTTTCTGAAGATTCAATGAGATACTTCCTTCACAAACTGCATCAGGAATATCAGTCAAATATTCTAATTCTTGTTCTGTAATAAATATTTCTTCCATAAAACACTATGATTCTTGTTAATAAATAGCGAAAATATATCCCCAAAAGTACGAAAAAATAATAATATCTCAAAATATCTTTTAACTACCTTCTTTATCTTCCTCCTCAATTCCATCTTCAAAATCATCCGTTGCAGAGAGGGAAAGCTCATCGTCGTCATCTGTTATTCTGGAACTGAACTGGTCGGGCGCAGCTCCTTTTTCTTGAGAGGTTAAGGGATATACTTTACGCGGGATTTCTTCGTCTTCTTCCATAAAATCAAGGCGAAGCGCACGGTCGTTACGAATGTCAAACACATATAACAAGGTGAGTTCATCGTGCTGATGAAGCATTTTCATGCTGACAGTATCAATACTGCCGTCGCCCATATCGAAAAGTCCGTATTCGTGTTGTCGTTTGCCCTTCTTGTTGAGGGTACGAAATTCAATCATTTGGTCGGGAGCGTAGCCAAGGTCGTTTTGTATATGTTCGTGCAAATCATAAAGCGTTTGCGAAGATTTTACCTCGTAAACACGTATGAAATTTTTCAAACTCGCAATCGTTGCCTTAAACCTGTAAATCATAAATCATAAATTACAAATTATCCTGCTTCGTACAGTATTTCTTAATTACTCCGTATGCCTCCTCAATACCTAATTCTCCTGCCTTACTAATATCTAGACAACCTTTTTCGGTTTCGCGAAGATAAATATGTATCAATCCTCTGTTGTAATACGCTTCGCCAAAGTATGGATAGAGGTGGATGGCGTACGTATAGTTGCTTATTGCTTCGGGATAAACATTTGACAGGCATCGCAAATTTCCTAAGTTGTAGTATATGTATGCAAAATCGGGCATAATTCGGGCAGCCGTATTCAGGTCATTAATAGCATCGTCGTAATTATAAGATTTAACGGTCTGTTCCTGTACCACTGTTTTAGTAATACCGGTGTCGTCTAAGGCCAATATCTGTGCATTGTTTTCGATGGAAGCGATAAAATCAATCATTTCGCTTCGCAGCGCACTGCGGTTAATATAGTAGAAAGCATTGTTAGGGTCGGTTTCAATGGCTTTGTTAAAATAATTGAGTGCATTATTAAACTGGCTCAGTTGGAATTGGGTAATTCCTTTTTCGAAATAAGCTGTTGCTGTTGGCTTGTCGGCTAATCGGGCAGTAGCAATGGAATCGCGGAACACCAATTCGGAAGCGCTTACATTGGCTACATCATTCACCATATAAAGCGGTGTCAGTTTTTCTTGTTTATATTGTTCAAGAGCGGCATAGAAGTACTGTCGTTCAAAGGGCTGTTCTTTAGCCGGCGCCGAAGCTAAAAGTTTGAACAGCGGTTTTAGCCGTATGTCCACCTTGCGGTATTGCAGTAAGTCGTTATTAAAATCATTACGGGCAAATTCGGCATCAAAGGCCAAGAGTTTATTGAACTGTTTGCTGGTATCGGCGTATGCAGAGAAGGTACTGTCGCTGCCCATCTTGTCTTTATATTCTTTGATTTTTTTCTGCGCTATTTTCTGGTCATCATTGGCAGCGGCTACCAATCCTATTTGCGACTTGACATAAGCACGGTTCATAAAGGCATTGGCAAAGTCGGGATACAGTGCAATGGCTTTATCGTAGTCGGCTATGGCCTGCTGATAACGTTGCAATTCTATATACACAGCGGCACGGTTATAATATACCAGTACATTGTCGGGGTTGATTTCTATTACCTTTTCATAATCGTCTAAAGCATTGTTGTAATCGCCGATTTGTGAACGAATCAAAGCGCGGTTATATAGTGTAAGTGAATTATCGGGGTCGAGCGTCAGTACCTTTTGCAAGTCGCTCAGCGCACCGTTGACGTCTTTATCATTATAGCGGATTAAGGCGCGGTTGAAGTAGGCAAATGAATTGGCGGAGTCTAAGCGCAAGGCTTCGTCTAGATTTTCCATAGCCTTTTCGCTCTGTTCCTGCAAGGCAAAGATGCGTCCGCGGCGAACGTAGCCTTCAGGTTCAAATTGATTTAGCAAAATGGCCGTATTGTAGTCTTCAAGCGCGCTAATGGTATCCTTCAGGTAAAGATGAGCTGTGCCGCGGTTAAGATAGGCTTCCGGAACCTTAGGCTCAAAACGAATGAAACGATTGAAATCGCTAACGGCATTGCTGAATTGCTGCGACAAAAAGTAGGTAATAGCACGACTGTAATACAAGCCCGGATAACCCGGGCGCAGCGCCATAGCTTCGTCAAGGTCTTTCAGCGCTTCTTCATACTTTCCTAAACGGCTGTGGGTAATGGCGCGATAGTGGTAAGCCGGCGTATATACGGGATTAATTTGGACAGCTTTGCTAAAGTCGACCTGTGCGCCTATGAAGTCGTTGAGATTATACTTGGCAATGCCTCTGAATAAATATGCTTCATAAAGGGTAGAATCGGTTTTTATCAACAGGTTGAATACGTTGATAGCTTGCGGATATTTGCTGTCCATCAATGCCTGCCTGCCCCTGTAGAAGAAGCTTTGCTTGTCGTATTGTGCATAGCTTATGCAAGTGCAGAACAGTAAGGTTAATAAAAGTAGTGTCTTTTTCATCATTGTGCGCTATTGCTTTCGGTTAAATGTCCTAATTTATCTATTAAGTTAAGTATTTGCCGTTGGCGTGTTTGCATATAGCTGCCAGGCTTGGCAGGATTGCGTTTTAAAGGGCTTGGAAGAGCAGCGGCAACCAGGGCTGCTTCCTTAGCCGACAGTTTTGAAGCCGGTTTTTTGAAATAGGCCTGTGCAGCCGCTTCTATGCCGAAGATGCCTTTTCCCATTTCGGCCACATTCAGGTATACTTCCATAATCCGCTCCTTATTCCACAATAGCTCAATAAGTACAGTATAGTAGGCTTCTAATCCCTTGCGTAGCCAACTGCGGTCGGGCCACAGGAAAACATTCTTGGCCACCTGCTGGCTAATCGTGCTGGCGCCGCGCAGCCGTTTCCCCTGCTTATTTTGTTCCATAGCTATATTGATTTCTTTCCAGTCAAAGCCCTTATGTTGATAAAACAGATTATCTTCCGAAGCTATAACCGCTTTGACGACATACGGGGAAATATCAGAGAGAGACACCCATTTTTGTTTGAATTGGTAAGCTTTATCCTCTTTAAATTCCTTATTACGCATAACCATCAATATGGTGCGAGGAATAGGAAGCCACCGTAATGTAAACACTTCCACAGTTGTAAGCATTAGAAAACCGAGTATTAGTAAACACGGATATTTCAGTATCTTAATAAAAATTTTCATTTTCGTTGTACAAAGATACATATTTATATGGTAATTTTTCGTTTATTTGCACCCAAAATAAAAAATAATGAACCTAAAGCCTTTTTTGCCTCTTTCTATTTTGATATTTTTTAGCGCCATTGGTTTAAAAGCCCAAGAGGCGCAATTGGAAAATTATGCTGCAAGTATTCTTCAATATGAACTGCGTCAACACGTTAAAATATTAGCTTCCGACTCTTTGCAAGGCCGTGAGGCCGGCACCCCCGGCGGCTGGATGGCAGGCGATTACATTGCTTCCTATTTTGAAAAGTATAAATTGAAACCCGCCTTCGGCAATACTTATTTCCAATACATCGACACGCTTTCGGATGCCAGAAATGTGGTAGGTATAATTGAAGGAACTGATGCCAAGCAAGAGGCTATTGTCATAGGCGCTCATTACGATCATCATGGATTTTATCATTATGCCGTGTATGGCGGTGCCGATGATAATGCTTCTGGAGTGGCTGCGCTGCTGAGCATAGCCAAGGCAATGAGCGCCATGCAGCAGGAGCGTTACCGGCCTAAAAGAACGGTTATTTTTATAGCCTATGACTCTAAAGAATTGAGTATGAAAGGTTCACAGTTTTATGTAGATAATCCCGTAGTACCTTTGAAACAAATTGTTGCCTGCCTGAATATGGATATGCTGGGACGCATAGATGCACTGCCGGCCAAGGATACAAACTATCTTTTAATAGTGGGCGCCGACAAACATAAGTCGAACCTAAAGGCGATTACTGATTTTGTTAATTTTAATAAGAAAATGAATTTAGACATTGATTATACTTTTTATAACAGTAAGGTTTTTAGCGATATGTTTTACCGTATTTCCGATCAGTATAATTTTGGTAAGCACAAAATTCCCGTTCTGTATTTCACTTCTGGCATGCACGACGATTTGTGGAAACCCGGCGATAAATATGACCGCTTGTCTTATCCTGTCTTGCAAAAACGAGCCCAATTTATTTTCTATACGCTGTGGTGGGTAGCGAATGATGTGTGATTAAGAGTTTCGGGTTTCGAGTTAGAATTTATAACCTACACTAAACTGTATTACGTTGTTTGTTCCTTTGTTCCCTGTTTCATCAACGCTAAAGCCCTTTACAATGTTAACCTTCAGCAATACCGGAGTATTGATATAATTTAAGCTCTTGCGCAAATACTCCATTGAGTATAAACAACATAAGAGCTACAAATAAGATTTTTAATGGTGCACAACCTTATTCATTATTAGCTGCATTGCGGCCACGTCCGGTTCTTCATTGGTGAAAAGGCGGAAGGCGGGTATGGCTTGGTATAGTAACCACTGCAATCCACTGAGATAGCGTGTGCCTGCATTGCGGGCAACATCTCGCAAAATACCGCAGGTGTAGTCGGCTTCCAACAGCACATGATGAGGATATAGCCGAATGCGTTCCACCAATTCGGGTAGCACCGGTAAGGCGTTTACCAATACTGTATATTTTTCTGTTTGCTTCAGTACCTCATCCAAGGGTAGCGTTTCAACAGGGGGAAAGGCACTCATAGCTTCAACTTTAGATACTGTGCGGTTAGCCACAGTCACTCGTGCACCTGCTTTCAACAGTCCCAAGGTTGCCGCACGCCCTGCCCCACCCCATCCTAACACCAAACAGTCTGCACCAAACAAGTTTATCCCTGCGTTGCGTAATGAATTTACAACGCCATGAACATCGCTGTTGTGCCCCATCCAACAATTGTTGCGTCGGAAAACAATATTTGCTGCACCTATCTTGCACACATCTTCATTCATTATATCAATATAAGGGATAATCGCTTCTTTAAAAGGCGTAGTGATGTTCATACCCGACAAGCCTTTCTCTTCATACATTCGGAGCGCTTCAGCTACTGTAGTTGCAGGCATCAACTCATAGGTGTATTTACCATGATAGGCCGCTTCGAAGAGTTGCAGGCTTCGGCTGTGGGCAATAGATATTCCTGTAAGAGCAAATTGTTTCATAGCATTTGGTCAAAATCCGCGTTGGCGCATGGCTTCAAAGGTTAAGACAGCTGTTGACACCGACACATTCAAGGAGTCAATCTTTCCTCTCATAGGAATTTTAATCCGTGCATCGGACTGTTGCAACCAGAAATCGCTTAACCCCTCAGCTTCCGTTCCCATCACAATAGCAGAGGCTTTGGTGAAGTCGGTTTCGTGATACCACTGTGCAGCCTGTAGTTCTGCCGCAAAGGAATTGATACACTTGTCGCGCAACCATTGCCGCACTTCCTGCGACAAACAAACCACCACCTGTTGCGAGAAGACACAGCCTATGCTTGAACGTATAATGTTAGGATTATAGAGGTCGGTCAGCGGGTCACAAATCACTACCGCATCCACCTTGGCTGCATCGGCGGTGCGCAATATTGCGCCGAGATTGCCGGGCTTTTCTACCGACTCTAATATAATCACAAAAGGATTTGTCGACAAGCGCACTTCTTCTAACTTTAAATTACGTGAAGGAATAATGGCTAACAAGCCATCGGAATTTTCACGATAAGCCATCTTGGCAAATACATTTGGTGTTACTGTGTATAAGTGTTTCGGCAAGGCGAAATTCGCTTTGAAAAGTTCAAAACCACCCAAACTTTCACACACAAACAGGGTATCAATAGTATGTCCCGATGATAAGGCCAGCGTTATTTCGCGCAGCCCTTCCACCACGAACAGACCTTGCGCCCGACGAGCCCGCGACTTTTCTTGCAACTCAAGCACATCGCTGATGCGGCTATTGCGTGTTGAGGTAATTGCTATTCCTTCCATTGTAGCTGTATTTTAGTCTAAAGGAACACCAAAGAGCGTAGCCGAAGAGCATCGTTCTATACGCACCTGCACATAATCGCCAATGCGATAATCTTTCTTAGGAAATATCACAACTTTATTTTGAGAAGTACGTCCAAACAAGGCCTCATCGGAGCGTTTGGAAAGGCCTTCTACCAGCACTTCGCGTTGTTGTCCTATTTCTTTTTTATTCGCTTGCAGCGACAATTTATTATGCAGGGCAATAATTTCATTCAGGCAGCGTGTCTTTTCTTCCGGCGGCACATCATCTTTAAGATGGCGGGCAGCCTTGGTATTCGGCCTTTCGGAATATTGAAACATAAAGGCCTGATCGAAACCAACTTCTTTCATCAAGGACAAAGTGTCGTTATGATCATCCAAACTTTCGGTGCAGAAGCCTGCAATAATATCGGTAGAAATAGCTGTATCGGGCAGGATTTCCCTGATTTTCGCTATTCGTTCAAGATAAATTTCGCGGGTATATTTACGGTTCATCAACTCCAACATACGGGTACTGCCCGACTGTACGGGAAGATGAATATGTCGGCAAATATTCGGATATTTCGCCATGGTAAACAACAATTCATCACTCATATCCTTGGGGTGCGATGTGGCGAAACGTACGCGCAGCAAGGGATTTATCTGTGCTACCTGCTCCAATAATTGAGCGAAATTCAAGTTAACAGCATCGCTCGCCCAAGAGTACGAATTCACATTTTGTCCCAGCAGGGTAACCTCCCTGTAGCCTTGAGCAAAGAGTTCACGAATTTCGCGAAGAATACTCTCGGGATGCCGGCTGCGTTCCGCACCACGGGTATAAGGCACTACACAGTAAGCGCACATATTGTTACAGCCACGCATAATAGATACGAATGCGCTCACGCCGTTTTTATCCATCCGTACTGGCGATATGTCGGCGTAAGTTTCTTCGCACGAAAGCAGCACGTTAATTCCCTTTTGTCCGGCTTCGGCCTCTGCCACCAACAACGGAAGTTCGCGGTAGGCATCAGGCCCTACCACCATATCAACTATGCCTTTCTCCAAAAATTGTTTTTTTAAACGTTCTGCCATACAACCTAATACGCCTACCAAAAGTCCCGGATTGCGCCGTTTCTCCAATCGAAACACATCTAAGCGCCCCCATACCCGCTGCTCGGCATTTTCACGAATTGAACAGGTGTTGATAAAAATCATATCTGCCTCAGTCATACGCTCTGTAAGACGGTAACCGGCAGTTTTCATAATGGCGGCTACTACCTCACTGTCGTTCACATTCATCTGGCAGCCATAGGTTTCGATATAAAATGTCTTATTTTCCATATTTTGCACAAAGATACAAAAGCTATCGGCATTTTTTATATCTTTGCATAAAATTTCAATTCATGAAAAGAATAGCCCTTTTTGTCGCTTTAATTTTTATTACAGCAGCTTGCACCAATTATGACGATATTCGTATTGAAGATGCGCGGGTAGATGACCTTTCTTTCCAAAGCACTTCCAAAATTATTCTAACACTTGGCCTTAAGGTTGATAACCCCACTAAGAAAAAAATCACCATCACCGACGGAACTTTGGAACTTTTTCAGCAGAACCGCAATTTGGGCACACTTTCTGTCAGCGCTCCAACGGTTATTGCCCCCAAGTCGAACGACTATAATCAGTTAGTATTGAATGTTACTATTAAAGATTTTATGGCCTTATTAGGCATCGATATAAATAGTAGTAATTTACTCGACCAGTTTGATGTG
>JAIRUB010000234.1 GCA_031254635.1 Prevotellaceae bacterium
GTGCAGGCGGCGGCGAGGGAGCTATGGATGCCGCTAATATCCTGAAGCCGGCCCTCGCACGAGGCGAACTACGTGCTGTGGGCGCCACCACCTTGAACGAATACCAGAAATATTTTGAAAAAGATAAGGCGCTCGAACGCCGTTTCCAAACAGTGTTGGTTGACGAGCCTACCATTCCTGATGCCATTTCTATCCTGCGCGGCCTGAAAGAACGTTATGAAAACCACCATAAGGTACGTATTAAAGACGATGCCATTATTGCAGCTGTCGAACTCTCGTCGCGCTACATTAGTTCGCGTTTCTTGCCCGATAAGGCCATTGATCTTATTGATGAGGCGGCTGCCAAATTGCGCCTCGAAATGAATTCGGTGCCTCGGCAAATTGATGAACTTGATCGCAAGGTTCGCCAATTGGAAATTGAGCGTGAGGCAATCAAGCGCGACGGCGATACAAAAAAAGTGGAAGAATTGTCGCAACAAATCGGAAATTTGAATGAACAGCTTACCACTCAACGTGCGCGCTGGCAGGAAGAAAAAGATATGGCGGATGCCATTCAAAAGAATAAACAACTGATTGAAGATCTCAAGTTTCAAGCTGAGGATGCCGAGCGGCGTGGCGATTATGGGAAAGTAGCCGAAATACGCTATGGCAAAATTGTTGAGGCAGAAAAGGAAATCGAAGCTTTGAATAAGCAGAAGGACAATAATCAATTTACTATGGTTAACGAAGAGGTTGACTCCGAAGATATAGCCGAAGTAGTAGCCAAATGGACAGGTATTCCGGTGAAACGGATGTTGCAGAGCGAACGCGAAAAGTTGCTGCAAATGGAAGATGAACTGCATAAACGGATTGTGGGGCAAGAGGAGGCTATTGCCGCTGTGAGCGATGCGGTGCGCCGTAGCCGCGCCGGCTTGCAGGATCCCAAACGCCCCATTGGTTCCTTTTTGTTCTTGGGAACTACGGGGGTTGGCAAAACCGAGTTGGCAAAGGCCTTGGCCGACTTCCTGTTCAACGATGAGAATATGATGACACGCATTGATATGAGCGAATATCAGGAGCGGCATACGGTGAGCCGCTTGGTGGGTGCGCCGCCGGGTTATATCGGTTATGAAGAAGGCGGACAGTTGACGGAGGCTGTGCGTCACAAACCCTATTCTGTGGTTTTGCTGGATGAGATTGAAAAAGCGCACCCCGACGTATTTAACACCCTCTTGCAGGTACTCGACGACGGGCGCCTGACTGATAATAAGGGACGCACAGTCGATTTTAAGAATACCATCATTATTATGACTTCTAATGTCGGCTCGCACCTTATTCAGGACAGCTTGGGCAAGATGACAGACAAGAACCGCGAACAAATATTGGCACAATGCAAGTTAGATGTACTGAATGTGCTGCGTGAAACCATCCGCCCCGAATTCCTCAACCGCGTTGATGAGATTGTGATGTTTAATCCCTTGAGCCGTGACGATGTGCGTCAAATTGTTGTTTTACAGTTAGACAATATCAAGGAACTGTTAGCCGACAGCGGTGTACGTATTGTGGTAACCGACTATGCAATGAGCTATTTAGTAGAAAAGGGTTACGACCCGCTTTATGGCGCTCGCCCGGTAAAACGTTTGCTGCAACGGGAGCTTACAAATGAGTTGGCCAAGGAAATTCTATCCGGAAAAATAGATAAAGAGCAAGCCGTAAAAATCGATTATTTCGGTGAAGGACTGGTATTTAGCAATAGATAGGAAAAATAAACAAAAAATTAATATTTACTTAATTTGCATTATCGGAAAATTTTTCTACCTTTGCACTCAGAAACGAAACCTTCATTGGTAAAAGTTTTTGGTTAGGTTAAAGGCAATCGGGGGGCACAGCAGTGTTCCCCGATTTGTTTTTAGGGAATTAGTAAATTTGTATAGATATTAATACATTTTGCTTTGCCATCAATAGCTTGAGGAACAAATCATCATTTTAATACTCTTAGGATAGCACTTAGTTCTCCTTCTGAATTTCGCTAAAAAGTGTATTATTTGTCCGTTAAAATTTTCTACCATGTTGGTTTGCTTTTTATCTTACCTTAACTTTTCTGCTGGAACCATCTCTTTATAGGATTTCCAATGATCTGCATTAACATCTCCTACTGCTCGCTGCTCTATAAGGTCATGCCTGTTTCTGTACTTCTGTCCCTAACAACGAAATCAATGTATTCTTGGGCATCTCTATCAACACCAGTCCAAATCCATCGAAAGTTTTTTTATGTCCAACGTACTGTAAATCGTCAGCAAAAAGTGCACTAAAAGCATGGGAAAGGTGTTTAGGGTTTTAAAGTAGTTATAAACAATCATAACTCATAAATTCTAATCGCTTAGTTACTTAATCTCTTAATCACCTACTCCACATACACCACCAAACCTTTAAGATATTCTCCCTCAGGATGATAGATATTGACAGGGTGATCGGCAGGTTGCGTTAGCTGATGTAAGATGCGAATCCTTCGGCCCGAAATAGCTGCAGCCGAAAATACTGCGTTGCGAAAGTCCACCTTAGTTACCACCTGCGAACAGCTAAATGTAAATACAATACCGCCCGGCGCTATGCGAGAAAAAGCGGCTGTATTTAGGCGTTTGTATGCCTGAAGCGCGTTATGCAAAGCCCCCTTATGTTTTGCAAATGCCGGAGGATCAAGAATCATCAAATCATAAGCATTAGGCTCTACGTCACGCAAAAATTTCATAGCATCGGCGGTGTAGGATTGGTGATTAATTGTTGAAGCAGGGTGATTGAGGTAAACATTATGATTTACTAAGCTGATGGCTTTTTGAGAGGAGTCAACGGAATGGACTAATTTTGCTCCGCCGCCGAGTGCATAAAGAGAGAAGCCTCCGGTATAACAAAACAGATTTAACACCGAGCGGCCATTGGCATAAAGCTCTACCAACTTTCGGTTGTCGCGCTGATCAAGGAAAAAGCCTGTTTTTTGCCCCATCTCCCAATCCACTGCAAAGCGATAGCCGTTTTCTACCATCTCTCCCGCTGGGTTGGCTACACGATACAAATAGCTGTCGGGAACGCCATCATTCTCTTTGCAGGAAAGGGTTCCTGCGCTTTTATCAAAAATGGTGACTAAGCGATTGCCGTAAATTTTCAGCAAGGCGTCAGCAATATTTTGCCGCGCACGGAACATACCTATGGAATGGCATTGCATCACCGCCGTGTCGGCGTAAATATCAATAATCAGTCCGGGCAGAAAATCGCCCTCACCATGTACCAAACGATAACAAGAGGTAAAGGGTGAAGGGTGAAAGGGTAAAAGGTGTTGTGTCAACCCACAGGCTTCGCGTAGCATTAAAGCTTTGCGCAGGGCTTCTTCCCAAAAAGAATCATCGACAGGACGCTGTTCAAAACTTAGCACCCGCACGGTAATAGAGCCTTGCTGATAATGGCCAAGAGCTACGAAATCGCCGGTATGGGTATGCACTGCTACCACATCGCCTTCCTGCGGCGTGCCCTTGACTTGCCCCACTGCTCCCGAAAACACCCAGGGATGAAAGCGCAATAGCGACTCCTCACGTTCTTTTTTTAAAAATAATTGTACCACAACGAATAATCTAAAATAACGACAAAGATAGCGTTTTGCAATGAATAATGAACAATAGTACATTGACACATTATCATATTATCACATTTATAAATTTTGCAGCTTCCAAAAAAAATACTTATCTTTGCACCTCTTTCGCAAGAAAGTCAATAAATAATGTCTAATCAGTTAATTAAAAGCAAATTATGAATGAAATTAACAACGAAGAAATGTTGGAAGACAATGTAGTGCTTCCCGAAACTAATGAAGAAATTGAAATCACTACCGCTGAAGATGATGCGCTGATTTCCGAACACAATGAGGAATTTAACGTGAATACCGATGAAGACGATGTGGTGATTCCTAAACGCGATGAAGAAATTGAAGTCGTTGCTGAAGAGCCTGAAGTAGAGGTTCTCCCCAAAAAACAACGTATCAGCAATGCATCTATCTCCAATGACAAGTTCAATTGGGATGAGTTCGAAAGCGAGGCAGCCGTCTATGGCGACAAGCAGGAAGTAGAAAATCAGTATGAACAAACCCTGTCGAAAATTATTGAAAACGACGTGGTTGAAGGTACTGTTGTAAGTATGAATAAACGCGAAGTAATCGTAAATATCGGTTACAAGAGCGAAGGTGTTATCAGCATCGGCGAATTTCGCTACAACTCCGATATTAAAGTCGGCGAAAAGGTAGAAGTTTATGTAGAAAACGCTGAAGACAAACGTGGCCAATTAATGCTTTCGCATAAAAAAGCGCGCGCTATGCGCTCATGGGACCGCGTTAACCAAGCCCTCGAAGTTGACGAAATTGTTAAGGGCTATATCAAGTGCCGCACTAAGGGCGGTATGATTGTTGACGTATTCGGCATCGAAGCCTTCCTACCTGGCTCGCAAATTGACGTGAAACCCATCCGCGATTACGATGTATATGTTGACAAGACTATGGAATTCAAGATTGTGAAAATCAATCATGAATACCGCAATGTGGTAGTGTCGCACAAAGCATTGATTGAAGCTGAACTCGAGGCACAGAAGAAAGAAATTATAGGCCGTCTCGAAAAAGGTCAGGTATTAGAAGGCATCGTTAAGAATGTTACTTCTTACGGTGTATTCATTGACTTGGGTGGTGTTGACGGACTTATCCATATTACCGACCTTTCGTGGGGACGTATCAACCATCCCGAAGAAATCGTACAGTTAGATCAGAAAATCAACGTGGTTATCCTCGACTTCGATGACTCTAAGAAACGTATTGCCCTTGGCTTGAAGCAATTGACACCGCATCCTTGGGATGCGCTGGAAGCCGGTATCCAAGTTGGCGACAAGGTGAAAGGCCGCGTAGTGGTGATTGCCGATTATGGCGCTTTTATTGAAATTCAACCTGGCGTGGAAGGTTTAATTCACGTATCGGAAATGTCGTGGTCGCAACACCTGCGTAGCGCTCAGGACTTCATGAAAGTGGGCGACGAAGTAGAGGCTGTTGTGCTGACGCTTGATCGCGAAGAACGCAAGATGTCTTTAGGCATAAAACAACTGAAACCCGACCCCTGGTCCGAAATTATGCAGCGTTATCCCATAGGCTCGCGCCACGAGGCTAAGGTTCGTAATTTTACTAATTTCGGTGTATTTGTCGAATTAGAAGAAGGCGTTGACGGATTGGTACATATCAGCGATTTGTCATGGACTAAAAAAATCAAACATCCTGCCGAATTTACAGCTATAGGCAACACTTTAGCAGTTGTAGTACTTGACGTAGAACAGGATAACCGTCGTCTCAGCCTCGGCCATAAACAATTAGAAGAAAATCCTTGGGATGTGTTTGAAACGATTTTCTCCGTAGAGTCCGTACATGAAGGAACTATCACTGTCATTACCGATAAAACGGCTATTATTGCCTTGCCCTACGGTGTTGAAGGAACAGCCAACCTAAGGCAATTAGCCAAAGAAGACGGCACAAACGCTAAGGTTGACGAGAAATTGCCGTTTAAAGTCTTGGAATTTAATAAGGGCGCTAAGCGTATTACCTTATCGCATACCCGCACTTTTGAAGATGCGAAACGTGAAACCGAATCTAAAGAACGCAACAGCGAGACCGAATCCACACAAAAAGCAGTGAAGAAACTGAAAGCCAATTTAGAAAAAACCACCTTGGGCGATATCAGCGAACTGGCAGCTTTGAAGTCGGAAATGGATAGCAGCAACGAATAATTACGGTTTTTGATAAAACAAGAAAGGTTGTTCAATTTTTTGGACAACCTTTTTTTGAACCTTGAACTTTAAACTTTGAATTTTAAACTTTTCTCCTTACATTTGTTCAAATAATTTATTTTATGAAAAAATTCATACTCATTACCATTTCTTTCTTTTGCATAATTCGGCTATCTGCTCAGCCTGATTATCAAGTTTTGCAGGAAGAACACACCAAATTAGGCCGTTTACTATATGCTATCAGCAATCAATATGTCGATACGGTAACCCTGCATAAGTTCGTAGAAAAAATGGTTGTTAACACCCTGCAGCAACTTGACCCGCATTCTACTTACATTAGCGCTGAAGATGTAGATGCTTCCAATGAGCCGTTCCAAGGCAGCTTCGATGGCATAGGCGTGGAATTTAATATTCTTAACGACACCCTTATTGTTATCAACGCTGTTTCCGGAGGGCCGTCGGAGTTGGTAGGTATCCGGTCCGGCGACCGCATTATTAAAGTTGGGGAGGAAAATATTGCCGGCGTAGGACTCAAAAACCAGCATGCTTTCAAGTTGCTTCGTGGCCCTAAGGGTACGAAAGTAGAACTTGGCATTCAACGAAAAGATGTAAAAGAATTGCTCATCTTTGTTGTTACCCGTGATAAAATTCCTATACATAGTGTAGATGTTCTGTACGAAATAAGCCCCGGAATAGTATTTGTAAGGTTGAACAAATTTGCTGTAACTTCTGTAGAGGAAGTACGCAGCGGATTAGCAAAATTGAAAAATAAACCCAAAGCAATGATTTTGGACTTACGTAGCAATAGTGGCGGCGTATTGCCTGTCGCCATTGATTTGGCCGATCAGTTTTTTGAAGCCGACAAATTACTTTTATATAATGAAGGCGCCAACTGGAGGCAAGCCCCCGATATGTCTACCGGCAACGGCTTTTTCAAAGAAGGAAAATTAGCAATATTGATTGATGAATATTCAGCCTCGGCCAGTGAGATTGTGAGCGGTGCAGTGCAGGATTGGGATCGCGGCGTGATTATCGGCCGCCGTTCATTCGGCAAGGGGTTGGTGCAACAATCCGTGCCCCTGCCCGACGGCTCGCTCATACGCCTTACCGTAGCCCGCTACCATACGCCCACAGGCCGCGCTATTCAACG
>JAIRUB010000245.1 GCA_031254635.1 Prevotellaceae bacterium
CTATCGACGAGCTGTCGCAGGCGGTAGATATAGCCGACTCCGCATCGGCTGAAGATAAAAAAATTCTTAAAGGCATTGTCCGCTATGTGAATATTGATGTGAAATCTATTATGATTCCACGTGTACAAATGACCGCTATTGAAATTCATTCTTCCTTCGCTGAAGTATGCCGGCAGATGGTTGAAAGCGACTATTCGCGCATTCCCGTATATGATAAAAACTTAGACAATATTTGTGGGTTTTTGTCGGTAAAAGATTTTTTACCTCATATCGAAAAAGACGAGCATTTTCAATGGCAATATTTACTGAGAACAACTTATTTTGTTCCCGAACAGAAAAAGATCAACGACCTTTTAGAAGAATTCCGGCAAAAGAAAATTCATTTAGCCATTGTAGTAGATGAGTTCGGCGGCACCGAAGGCTTGGTTACATTAGAAGACATTTTGGAAGAAATTGTCGGCGAAATTTCAGACGAAACCGATTAATGAAACACTACCCGATATACATATTACTTAGCGTACTGCTATTGGGCTGCAACAATCATTCTTCAACGCCCAAACCTTACGGTTATATGCGTATCGACCTGCCGGAAAAAACATACCGCCTGTTCGACAGCACAGGCTATCCTTATCGATTCGAATGTCCTACCTACGCGCAAATAGTTCCCGATACCGAAAGTTACAACTACGAGCCTTTCTGGGTAAATGTAAAATTGCCCACAAAGGCTACGCTCCACCTCAGCTATAAACAGGTGAACAAAAATCTGACAGTCCTGCTCGACGACAGTTATAATTTCGCATACCGGCATGTCATCAAAGCCGACGCCATTATCGAATCGTCTATCCAAATCAAGGATAGAGAGGTGTATGGCATACTTTATGAGATAGGCGGTAATGCAGCCTCATCCGTACAGTTTTATGCTACCGACAGTACCCGAAATTTTTTGCGCGGCGCTTTGTATTTTAACGAGACTCCCGACTATGAATTTCTGTTGCCCATGATTAACTATTACACAGCCGATATTTTTCATTTGTTAGAAACCTTAGAATGGAAACAAAAATAAGATGCCATTAGTCAACATAGAATATCAACCTGAGGGTAGCAGAATTGCTATTTGGGAAATTACCGAAACGGAAGAAATGCTTATGCAATGTATCTCTGAACATGATCGGGTGTTGGAAGATTTAGTGTCCACTGCACATCCGCAGCGACGATTAGAACGCCTTGCCGTTCGGGCATTGCTGAAAAATGTGTTAAATAAACAAGATGTGCATTTGCAACACTATGATAATGGCCGCCCCTATTTGGCGAACAGCACAACGAACATAAGTATCAGTCATACCAAACATTTTGCAGCTATTATCTATAATGAAAAAGCACCTGTGGGATGTGACATCGAATGTTATACCCGTGATTTTTCGGCAGTGGAACAAAAAGCCTTGTCGGACGAAGAACGGAAATACCTGTCGGATAAGTGCCACAATCTTCAGCTATGCCTGCTTTGGTGCGCTAAGGAAGCTATCTATAAATGTGTAAAAGAAGATAGTGTTGATTTCGCACGACAGATTTTTGTCAAAAAATTTATTCCGAAGGAAAAAGGAAAACTATCGGCCTTATATACCAACAGCATCGGTTTTGCAACGGAATTTATACTCCGGTATAAAATGATTGAGAACTATTTGATGGTGTGGACGGTAAATATTAATTAAAAATTAAGCTTCAAAACCTATAACTTTAAACCCTAAACTTTCAACTTCTATGGCAAAAGTTAAAACTTCTTATTTCTGCCAAAATTGCGGGCATGAATCGTCGAAATGGTTGGGGCGTTGTCCGGCCTGCGGGGAATGGAATACCTTTGTGGAAGAAACGGTAGCCAAAGATACTTCTACGGCCAAGTACCTTTCTTTTCTTACTACAAAACCTCTGCCACAACGGGTAGATGAAATCAGCTATGAGCAAGAGCCGCGTATATTGTTAGGCAGTGGCGAGATAGACCGTATCCTTGGCGGAGGCATGGTGAATGGCTCGGTGGTACTCATCGGCGGAGAGCCAGGCATCGGCAAATCGACTTTGAGTCTACAGTTAGCCCTACACCGAGAGCAACTGAAGACCTTGTATGTGTCGGGAGAAGAGAGCGTGCAACAAATCAAATTGCGCGCCGAGCGCTTAGGCGGTAGCGGTAATAATTGTTATATTTTAAGCGAAACTTTACTGGAAAACATTTTGGCGCAAGCGCAGGAATTGAATCCAAACCTGATAGTAGTAGATTCCATTCAGACGCTTTATACCGACCGTATAGAGTCGTCGCCGGGCAGCGTGTCGCAAATTCGCGAATGTGCCACCTTGCTGTTGAAGTTTGCCAAAGAAACCGGAACACCGATATTTGTTATAGGACATATTACCAAAGACGGCGCTATTGCAGGACCAAAAGTGCTGGAACATGTCGTGGATGTGGTACTGCAATTTGAAGGCGACGGCAATCATGCTTACCGTTTGCTGCGCAACATTAAGAACCGTTTCGGTTCTACGGCCGAGATTGGTATTTTTGAAATGCAAAGTTCTGGTTTACGCGAAGTTAGCAATCCCTCGGAAATACTGCTTACCCAACACGATGAGGCTTTGAGCGGCATTGCTGTAGCGGCTATGCTCGATGGCGCCCGTCCTTTCCTCATCGAGACACAGGCCTTGGTGAGTACGGCGGCTTACGGTACGCCGCAACGCTCGGCCACCGGCTTCGATGTGCGGCGTATGAATATGTTGTTAGCCGTATTGGAAAAAAGAGCCGGTTTCAAATTAGCGGTAAAAGACGTTTTCCTCAATATGGCCGGAGGCCTAAAAGTAGTTGATCCGGCAGTTGATTTGGCCATTGCAGTAGCTATTTTGTCGTCGAATTTCGACTTGCCCGTATCCTCGCACTATGCCTTTGCTGCGGAGATTGGGCTGAGCGGCGAAATCCGCCCTGTAGCCCGCATCGAGCAACGCATTGCCGAAGCCGAAAAGTTAGGTTTTAAGAAAATTTTTGTTTCCAAGTTCCACAAAGGGTTTCCGCCCGCCTCAAAAATTACCATAATGCCCGTTGGCAAGATGGACGAGGTG
>JAIRUB010000051.1 GCA_031254635.1 Prevotellaceae bacterium
CCTCCTTCGGGGCCGGCCACACCACTGGTAGCTACTGCGTAATCAGTTTGCATAACTTGCCGTATTCCTTCGGCCATCTGTTGCACCACTTTCCGACTCACAGCTCCATTTAAAGCTAAAGTTTCGGGAGACACTCCTAATACATTTACTTTAATGCTATTGTCATAAGCTATTATTCCACCTTTAAAATAGGCAGAGCTGCCTGGAACGGAAGTTATGAGTGAAGCAATTTTTCCACCGGTACAGGATTCGGCAGTGGCCAATGTTGCTCCTTTAGCCTGTAGCAAACGACCGGCCACAAGTTCTATCGTATCCGGATCTTCACCGTATATAGCACTACCTAATAGCCGTTTAAGTACGTTTATTTGATGTTCTACTTCTTGTTCTACATTAGTTGATAATTGCCTGTCGAAAACCGATAAACGAAGCTTTACACCGGTTACAGGATGAGGTAAATAAGCTAATTTAATATGCAGTGGCAAGCCAATTTCCCATGGAGCAAGTTTTTCAGCCAAGTTGGATTCCGGATATCCGAAAGTCATCAGGCTACGGTGGTAAATAGGCTGTAAATCAAAACATTCCTTTAATTTATGCACGACTTGTTCCATTAGGTGATGCATTTCAAAAGGCACTCCGGGCAGCGAAACCAGCACAGCTCCCTTATAATCGAACCACATCCCAGGTGCAGTACCCTTCCTATTTAGCAATACTTTACAAGTTTCCGGAACATCGGCTTGCAGGCGGTTCAGGTTATTCATATCCATTTTACGAAGAACCATAGTTTCGGTAATTAAGGCCAATTGTTCTTCATTGGTTATCATCTTAGTGGCGCCGGTATATTCGCTTAGTACTTTTTTGGTTATATCATCATTGGTTGGCCCCAACCCACCGGTTATTACCACCAGCCTATCCTCTTTTACAACTTTATTTAGTGTGTTAATTATATGATTTTTATCATCGCTTATAGAAAGTATTTCGAGAACTCGTATGCCCAAGCTATTCAATTGTTTGGCAATGTAGCTTGAATTAGTATCCGTAATTTGGCCGATAAGAATTTCATCGCCAATGGTTATGACTACAGCGTCCATTATTATGTGAAGCGGTGTTATAATTTAAAAACTTAATGATTTAGAAATTTAATTCTTAGTTCTCAGTTATTCGCTGTTTTTTCAACTGTTTAAGTATCTGTTTTACAAAGCCGGGGCCATTGTATATAAAGCCTGTATATATCTGTATAAGCGAAGCTCCTGCCTTCAGCATATTAACTGCATCGTCGGGTGTCATAATGCCTCCAACACCGATAATGGACAGTTTGCCTTCGGTTTTTTCATGAATATAGCGTACTTTATCAAGTGCTAATTGTGTCAACGGAGCGCCGCTAAGCCCGCCTTGTCCCATGGCCTCTACTTTTTCATTGGTGGTTTTCAAACCCTCACGTGTAACCGTAGTATTTACGGCAATAATACCATCAATGCCTTTAGCCTGTATAAGGTCAATAATATCATCAATTTGCCCGTAACTGAGGTCGGGCGATAATTTTAATAATATAGGCTTATACTTGTCGTGGCTATGCCGAACATTAATCAATCGATCAATTATTTGCTCCAATATCTCTCTGTCTTGTAATTGGGTCAGGTTAGTTACATTCGGACAACTCACATTAACAGCAAAATAGTCAACCTGTTCATAAATCAAAGCAAAACACTGTTCATAGTCGGCAGGTGATAGATCATTGATAGTATTGGTATTCTTACTGATATTACCTCCTACAAGCAGTCGGCGCTTCTGGCTATGGCGGCTAAGGTTATCTGCCAATATTTTAGCACCGGGGTTATTCATACCCATATGGTTAATCATTGCCATATCTAAGGGCAGGCGGAATATACGCGGCCCTTGATTCCCGGGTTGCGGCAAGGGCGTTACAGATCCTACTTCTATGAAACCGAAGCCAAAGCAAGCCAGTTCATTAGTTATTTCGCCCTTCTTGTCAAAACCGGCGGCAAATCCTACCGGATTTTTAAATTTAATGCCAAATACTTCACGTTCCAAATCCTTGTCGTGATAACTAAACAAGAAGCGTATGACGCATTTAGAAAATGGGATAAAGCGCGATAACTTCAACATCCGCACAATGATAGTATGTGCAGTCTCCGGCCCTATCATAAAGATAAATTTGCGTAACCTTTTATACATTTTGAATGAAATAAGACTACAAATTTATGCTTTTTTTATGTAGAAACAAAAGTTCCGTCGTTGTAAAGAATAATCACTTTTTCTATATGCCTGTCAGGCTTGTTTTCAGGCTTATAGAATGAAGGAGCAGTAATAGGGGAAGGTGGAGGATGAGTAGAAGAAAATGGCGAAAAAGGTGAAGAGGAAGACAGTGGCTTGGGTTCTTCGGCTTGAGGGCTGAATAAATTAGGTTTTTCCTGTATTGTAGGATGTTTAATAGTTTGTGTTTCAACGATAGGATTAGCTTGTTCCCTATACATCTTTCCACGTCCGGAAATCAGCCATTCTATATTTACAGCCGGGAATGTCCGTAAAAATTTCTCAAAGAAGTCGTATCC
>JAIRUB010000184.1 GCA_031254635.1 Prevotellaceae bacterium
CTTCAAATTCTCCGGCACATCGCCGGTAATGATACGATGCGCGATTCCTTCAGCAATAGCGGTTTTCCCAACTCCCGGATCGCCTACCAAGATGGGATTATTTTTGGTACGACGGCTTAAGATTTGCAGCACACGGCGGATTTCCTCATCGCGTCCAATCACCGGATCGAGCTTACCGGTACGAGCACGCTCGTTCAGGTTGACAGCGTAGCGGTTAAGTGCGTCCAAGGTTTCTTCGGCCGAAGCGCTATCCGCCTTAGCACCCTTACGCAAGGCCGTAATAGCCGTTTGCAGTCCTTTATCACTGATACCATGGTCTTTCATTATTTGGGCGATATTGTCGCCATCGCCGAGCAAGGCCAGCATAATATGTTCGACAGACACAAACTGGTCGCCCATTTTTCCGGCATAGTCCTGCGCTTTCATTAGGGCCTTATTGGCATAAGTTGAGAAATAGGGGGTACCGCCCGAAACTTTCGGGTAACGTGCCAGCGCCTCGTCCACAGCACGCGACAGGGCCTGTTGCGACACGCCTAACTTGCGCAGTAAGAGAGCAGTAATACCCTCCGAGTCGCTCATCATAGCTTTAAGCAGGTGGCCGGTATCCACTGCCTGCTGGGAAGCGCTCTCTGCTAATTGCATAGCTAACTGCACTACTTCCTGTGACTTAATCGTAAAATTATTCATATTCATAATACTTTTTTATAATACAAATTCCTTGCCAACAAAAAAAAGATGACATTTTGGCAATCGTATTGTTTTTTTTTATACTTTTGCAAAAAAAATTATATCCGACTAACTTACTCAAGCATTTTTTTACTAAAGTAAACAAACTACATGCTGTTATGAAAAATAAATTTATCGACTTAATTGAACAAACTTATGAGTTCCCGCAACCGGGATTCAAGATTGTTGATAATGAACTTTACTTTAACGATGTTCCCATAATGGAGCTGATTGCCCAGTATGGAACGCCTTTAAAAATTAGCTACCTGCCTAAGATAAGCCAGCAAATCCAGCGGGCCAAGCGAATGTTTAATGTGGCTATGGCCAAGGTTGATTATCATGGCGACTATCATTATTGCTATTGTACCAAAAGTTCACACTTTATCTTTGTACTAGAAGAAGCGCTGAAGAACGACATACATATTGAAACCTCATCAGCCTTCGATATTAATCTTATTGATGCACTCTATGAAATGAAACTAATTGATAAAGAGCGATATATAGTGTGCAACGGGTTTAAAAAGGAGTTATATGTAGAAAACATTGCAGGACTGATTAATAACGGATGGAAAAATACTATTCCGGTATTGGATAACATGGCCGAGTTGAATATATTAACTAAGTATGTAAAGGAAAAATGTTATTTAGGCATACGCGTTGCGGCTGAGGAAGAGCCTAAGTTCGACTTCTATACCTCGCGTTTGGGCATTCGTTACAGCGATATTCTTGATTTTTATCGTATGAAAATTACTACTAATAAGCAATTTAGTCTAAAAATGCTACATTTCTTTATCAACACCGGCATCCGCGACAATTCTTATTACTGGAATGAGTTGGCCAAGTGTGTCAGCGTGTATTGTGAATTGAAAAAGATTTGCCCCGACTTGGATACTTTAAATATAGGCGGCGGTTTCCCTACTAAAGATACCTTAGCCTTCGACTACGATTATGAGTATATAGCCGAAGAAATTATCAGCCAGATTAAGAGTATTTGCACACAACATGATGTTCCCGAACCAGATATTTTTACTGAATTCGGAAGCTTCACTGTAGGCGAAAGTGGCGCAATTATATATCAAATCTTAGGGCAAAAACAGCAAAACGATCGCGAGCGTTGGTATATGATTGACTCTTCTTTTATGACTACGCTTCCCGATACTTGGGCTATACGGCAACGCTTTGTACAACTGCCTATTAACAACTGGGATAGGGAATACCAGCGGGTGTTCCTCGGCGGCTTAACCTGTGATAGTCAGGACTATTACAACGCCGATGCCCGTCAAAATGCTATCTTCCTCCCCCGCTTGTACGAGTATGACGAAACGCCACAATATGTAGGTTTCTTCCACACAGGTGCGTATCAAGATACCGTTGGCGGTTATGGCGGCCTACAGCACTGTTTACAGCCCGGCCCAAAGCACATCATTGTCGACAGAGAAGAGAACGGCGACTACAGCACCAAACTTTTCAGCAAAGAACAGACGTACAAGAGTATGTTGAAGATACTGGGATACTAAAAGTCAATTACGAATTAGAAGGAGTATCAGGCATCAGGATATGCGAGGAAAGAGCGTGCCAAGAACTATCAAATTGCTGATTTGTAGTCTACTATCATTTGCCGTATAGTTAACAATAATGATCGGACGTTGTTCTGCAATGTATCGAAAACTACTGCGGCATCGACATATAAAGTAAGCGTGGACTATAAAATCTCTCAAGCCCATAATATTTTTCCACTCGATGTTTGGGTATTGGAATAGTAATTTCCCTTCACTACACTTGTCTATTTTTTGATTCCCTCGCCAATTGCCATGAGTCTTATTGCAGTAACATCCAGCATATCCACTCCCGTAGGAGTTGTGAAAAAATCGTCAATCGTTATTATCCATGAAGTTCGGTCAAGTATGTGTAACAAAAATGCCTCTATATTACACAATCCCTCCATTATTAACGATTTATCACACATATATTACCTCCTTTTCCACCCTTGCCTTAAACCGTATGGGCATATATTCTGTTTTGCGTACCACATCTACTATCGCGTTAAACACCTCTTCCAATTGGCGCTTAATACGTATGAGCGAAAACAAACTCAATATAGGAGCCTCCACTAAAATATCTACATCACTCTCTATTGTTGGCTCCCCGCATGCTACTGAGCCAAAGATACCAATGCGTGTAATACCGTGTTCGGCGCCGTGTCGCGTAGCGAAACGTTGTCGTTTGTATTCTCTATTAAACCCGCTTTCTGGCAAACAATATGGTTCTTAGTATCAGGCATCGCTTTCCTGATGCTTGCGAGCGCGGACATTGCTCTTTACATTCAGCGACGTAAAAATAAAGTATTATTGGAAAAATTACGTACCGAAAAAGAACTCAATGAACTACGTATAAACAGCATCCGCCTGAAGGCCATCCCGCACTTCAACGCCAACGTGTTGGCAGCTATCGAGTACTACATTGTCAACCGTTCTAAGGAAGAGACCATGCGCATATTGGGCACTTATTCCGACTTCACCCTCAAAACTCTGAGCGAGGTGGACAAGGCAGCCCGCACTCTCGCCGAAGAATTAGACTACGTGAAAATGTATCTCGATTTGGGAAAAATCCGTTTCTTAGATAAATTCGACTTCCAAATCAACATAGAAGATGGCGTGGATATGTGTGTGCTATTGCTAAACATGATACTCCACACTTATTGCGAAAATGCCATCAAGTATGGCCTTATGCCGTTGAAATCGGGAGGTTTGCTAAGCATCAATGTATCGCAGCGCGGCCGCGTTGTATGTGTCAGCGTGGAAGACAACGGTGTAGGGCGCGCTTTCGCTGTTCAAAATCCCCAGCCGCACCGCACAAAGCAGGGACTTTCTATCCTCAACTGGCAAACCGAAATCTACAACCGCTTCAACCGTGAAAAAATCAATTGGGAAGTCAGGGATTTATTTAAAGACGGC
>JAIRUB010000200.1 GCA_031254635.1 Prevotellaceae bacterium
CAGGCAGGATACTAACAGCCAAAGGCATAAAACCTATTTGCAGCTCTCATCAGGAGTATAGTTCCACATGGTTGTTTGGAGCATTTTCTCCAATAAGCGACGATGACTTTATGATGGAATTTCCCGCTTGCAATACAGAAACAGTGGCATTACAATTTCCGATTTCGACAGGGAGCTACAGCCGATGTGTCAGGGGAATTGTTCCACGTCGGGCACTACAATGGTTTTTGCAGCTGCCCATGCCGTACCACACACACACCACGCCCAAAGGCAATATGTGTACAAGCTACCGGGCCTTGAAAAGGGCCAAGCACCAATTCATTCTCTTTTACAATATAAAAACCTACCCACCAGAAATTAAAAACTTCTTTATGAACACACCTCCCCCTTCCAAGGAGGGGGAGAAGAGTGAAGGGCGGAAGGTAGAAGGTACGGGGTACGAGTGTCGAGTGACAGGTGAAAACTGTAAACTTGTAAATCGTAAATTAAATTCAACAATCATAATCCATAATTCATAACCCCTAAATCCTCCTTGCTTTCACTGTTGTCAATAACTTCATATTAGTGAAATCAATCCCTTCAATCAACACCAATCCAGGCCTCCGGCCGGGAATTAACAAGCCAAATTTATCTGTTTTGTTCAATGCCGTTGCTCCTCCTAAAGTAGCCCACTCCAACAAGGCTTCCAAAGGAATTTGCGGAAAATGTTGCGACAAGGTTATCATTTCGTCTAATATGGATAATAGCGTATTAGAAGCCAAACTATCGGTGCCGAAAGCCACTCTCTGCCCTTTGCGGTACAATAGTTCGGCAGGAGGAAGCGAGCGGCTAATATAGTCATTGGAATTGGGGCATAATACCCACACCGCCTTTTCGGTGGCATCATTCACTGCTTCTATATCAGTATTCGAAACGAATGTATTATGGATTAACAGTAAGCGGGTATTTCTGCTCAACCTGTTTAAAAAAGGCACTAAACTTGAATTTCTTTCATTTTCACCTTCCTTGTAATGTAGCGACAATATTCTAGATTTATTAGCAGCATCAACTGCGTAATCCAATAAAGCAGGGTTCATGCTGTAGAGGGCATGCGGGGTAATGCTTGCCGACAAACCTAAGGACAAAGCATCATCATACACTTCCCCTATTCCTTCTATTATTCCCTGTACCCGCTTCTCGTCTAATCCTAACATTTCTACAAAGGAATGATAATATAATCGACTTTTTGTCTTCAGGGAAAAGCTATAGTTAGTATTGCAAATATCGCCCACAGCTACGATGCCTTCATCATACATTTCATCATCGGCTTGCTGCATTAACATATACATATTCTCGTCGAGCCTTGTACATAGATACCAATCTTTCATTATATGGATGAATTTATCCAAACCTTCCCCTCTCCACATCGGAAGGAGGTCGCGGTAATGCGACAATTCCAAATGACAATGGGCATTCACAAAACCCGGTGTCAGAATGCCGTTATAAAACTCCGTACTGCAAGTTTCCGTGTCGGCTAATTGTTCTATAGCTAATACCAACCCTGTGTCATCCAAGGTTACTACTCCACGAGGAATCATGGCTTTTCCGGTAAACAAATATTGAGCGGCAATACGATGCATAAGATAAAAGTTATAAAGTTATGGCAAAAGAAATAACTATTATTTTTCTTTTTCGCTTACTATCTCTACAGCCTCCTCTACAACAATCGGTTTACGTTTTGTTCTTTCAATAGGTGTTTTCATAATCTCCCTTTCGAGCCTCTTAAGTTCTACTTTTTCGTTTACTGCCTCTATATCCTCAACAGTTTCTTCTGCAATAGCCGGTTCAATTGCTGTGCTATCTGTGGCAGCAGTCCGGGAGCTTTCAATAGCAAATTCATATTCTAAGAGCAGACAGCGGTTAAAGATGCGGCGATACATGGTGTCGGGCGGATAGCGATACAGCGAGTCCATTTTCCTCTGCATGGCTTTTTCCTTATGCTGAAACTCTACCACATCCCCATAATTTTTCTTTAGTAGCTTTATCTTTTCATCTGCCATAGCATACACTTCTTTCAAATGCTTAGGATCGGAACCATAACGATTAATGCTGGCTTGGAATTGGTTTTCCGTACAATTATGTTTTTGAAAAACAGAACGATATATACTTATAGAATCCTGCTTTTGATACAAATTTGCACGAGTAAACAACTGATCATAGATATACATATCGATTAAAACATCGGCCAATTCGCTTTTGGACAATTTCCTTGTACAACCAAAAGCCAATAATATTAAAAACAGCCCTATAATAATATGTCTATAGCTCATAATCAATTAAAAACACCACAAAGATAATAAAAAATTGAGAATTGAGGTCTAATAGTCAAAAGTGGTGATAAAACATTGTTCTACCGCTTTCTACTTATTTTTGATATGTGGTTGTTGAGAGTGGTTATTTCACTTCCTCAAAATCCACATCTTTCACCTCGTTACCCTCGTTGGTGGGAGCGGAGGCGTTGTCTGCATTGGCGAAGGGGTCGCCGCCGGGCATATTCTCAAAGGGATTGCCTGTGCCGCCGCCTTGCGCCTGCGTAGCATTGTAGATGTCCTGTGAGGCCGCTTGCCAAAGCGTGTTCAACTCGCTCATCGCCGTCTCAATCGCTGTCAAGTCTTGCGACTTGTGGGCATCTTTTAATTTTGTAAGGGCTGCTTCAATCCCTTCTTTCTTGTCGGCAGGGATCTTGTCGCCCGACTCTTTCAGCAGTTTTTCCGTTTGGAAAACCGTACTGTCGGCGAGGTTGATTTTATCTGCTCTTTCTTTTTCTTTTTGGTCGGCTTCTGCGTTAGCTGCTGCCTCATCGCGCATACGTTTGATTTCGGCATCGGTTAATCCCGACGAAGCTTCGATACGGATTTTTTGCTCCTTGCCTGTGCCCATATCCTTCGCCGACACGCTGAGAATACCATTAGCGTCGATGTCGAAGGTTACCTCAATCTGAGGAATGCCGCGTGGTGCAGGTGGAATACCGTCTAAGTGAAAACGCCCGATGGTTTTATTGTCGCGCGCCATTGGCCGCTCGCCTTGCAGTACGTGTATTTCTACCGAGGGCTGATTGTCGGCGGCTGTGGTGAATTTTTCGCTGCGCTTGGTAGGAATGGTGGTGTTCGACTCAATCAACTTAGTCATCACGCTGCCCATAGTTTCAAT
>JAIRUB010000128.1 GCA_031254635.1 Prevotellaceae bacterium
GTATCCATAAAATGGCAGGCCTCATTATAAGCCTCGCTTCCGGCTAACAATAACAAATTAATACCGGAGTGCAATACTAAAAACAGCATTAAAAACGAGCCGCTGATGCTCATTATCAATTTTTTTCCTATTGAGGAAGCGAAAATATTTATCATAACAAAATCTTCTTATATGCTATTGGTTCTCTTCCCACTCAAATGAATAAATGATGGATTCCACCTGCCGTAAAAAATTGCGTTTTTCGGACCTCGGATTATAAACATAAGCTTCCAATACAATAATCTCTTTACCGCTGGGGGCAAAGAAGGAATGGCTGATAAAGGGGCCACCCATGAAGTCGTTTTCCACCTCCCACAGCCCACGGGTTTCTACAAAATGTATTTTGTTATATAGTACATTGCGCGAGATTGGCGGCAATACAGTAGTGGTCGTCATATAGGTATTCTCAAAAGCGCCGGGAACCTCCTGTTTCAGGATTTCATTACGCCGAGCAATAATATTTTCGGTTTTAAACGTGGTAGTATCTTTGTAAGGGTATTTATAAACGAATATACCTATTTGCGCTTTTTGGATTTCATAATCAATCCATACAAAATTATCCGTTTTTTTACGTAAACGGTAACCATTGGGAAAGTATGGCGATCCGCCGAACAGCGGATTCACTATGTCGCGCAAGTCTTTGGCTTCATATTTTTTCGAATTGCCTATAACTCTATCGCGTTCGGCCTGTTCCATAATATTAATAAAACGTGTTTGCTCCTGTTGAAGCAATGCTAACAATTCTTCGCGAGTAGAGGCGTTGATGTGTACCACCGTCTGCGGTATAGCCCAAACATCGTGTTTGACAACAATACGTGCAGGAATAGTGTCGAGCATTATTTGCATGAATACCAAGTTGCGGTGAATCTTAAAGTTATGCCCGAACGAAGAACTCGGAATACTTATAATGTCAAATATAGGCTCCTGTTGCGGTAATGCAGGATAAGGGAGCGCAATGATACTTTTTACCTCTTTGACAAAAAGAGTATCCCAAAGAGGGATGTCGTATATTACCACTATTTCGCCGGCTCTACCGCTGATATTTGATTTTACTTGCGATGCTTCATCGCAGGCTAGCATAGCGGACAAGGCAAGACTGATTAATAAGAAATGAATAGTTTTTTTCATAACACTGTTTTATATTTAAGATGCATTTAAGCGCTTAATTCCATAAAATTATTTAAACAAACGGTAAATATCGTTGCCAAAGGCTAAAACCATAATGGCTATCAAGAATATAAATCCAATTATTTGTGCGTATTCCAAGAATTTATCGCTGGGCTTGCGGCGGGTAACCAATTCATAGCAAACGAATAAGGTATGTCCGCCGTCTAATCCCGGGATGGGAAGAATATTTATCACAGCTAACATAATAGACAAAAAGGCGGTAATACTCCAAAATGCATACCAACTCCAACTTCCCGGAAATATTTTTCCGATAGTAATAAAACTGCCTACCGATTTATAAGCCTCAGTTTTTGGCGAAAAAATCAATTTAAGTTCACTAAGGTAATTGTTCACCGTTTTGTAGCCTTTTACCGCACCGGCAGGAATAGCAGTCAGTAGATTGTAATCATGCTTGGTAAAAATAAAATCTTCTGTAGGATAGCCTGGAATTATGCCTAATTCACCTTCATTGTTAACCAACAAGGCTAAGTACAGGAGAGTGTCGTTACGTTGTATACCTACCTTAACTTCTTGTTGTTTGTAACGTTTGAGAAGAGAATGAATATCTTGCAGAATAAAAATACTGCTATCGTTGATGGCTACGATGCGGTCACCTTCCATAAGGCCTGCATGAAAATTATGCGAGCTGTCGGGAACATTGCCCACAATGAACGGAAGCCGCGGGTCAAACATGCCGGGTTGCAACATGGCCGGAAAATATTGCTGGTCGATATCGAAAGTTAAGGTATCGGCGCCGCGTAGCACAGTAGCAGTTTTGGCTTGTCGCCTCAACAATGTTCCCTGCAATTCGTTGAGCCGTTCTACCGGTTGTCCGTCGAAGGCTAATATAATATCGCCATGGCGGAAACCGAGTTCGAGCGCCAATTCATTGCAGTGTATGCCGTACTTGGCATCTTTGGTGGCCAAGTAATTATCGCCCCAAACATAAAGCATGCCGGCATAAATTAAAAAAGCCAGTAGTAAATTGTTGAGCACGCCGCCCAGCAATACCCAAAGACGTTGCCGCGCAGGTTTCGAACGATATTCCCAAGATTTAGGCTCTTGCTTTAACTGTTCTTTGTCCATCGACTCATCAATCATTCCGGCAATTTTGCAGTAGCCGCCCAAGGGTAGCCAGCCAATGCCCCATTCGGTTTTTTCGGGATATTCGTTCCAATGCTCCGGCACTGCCGATGAGAAGAGTGAAACTTGCCATTTTCCTTCTATTCTTTTGGCCCTAAGAATAGAGAAAGAAGGATTAAAGAAAAGGTAAAACTTATCGACACGCATTTTACAAAGACGCGCCCACATAAAATGTCCTAATTCGTGAACAAGCACCAATAATGAAAGGGATAGTACTAACTGTATAATTTTCAAAAAAACTTCCATAATAATTTATATATTTTGTTGTGTAATGGTTCGTGAGCTAAGGTCTGTTTGTAATAAATCGTCGAATGTAGGTTGGCTTATAAATGGTATTGCCTGCATTGTTTTTTCAATGAGGTGCGGTATAGCCGTAAACTTAATCCGGTCGTTGAGGAAGGCTTGCACAGCAATTTCATTGGCTGCATTCATAGCGCAGGGAATATTTCCTCCTTTGCGAATGGCTTCGTAAGCTAAGGATAAACACGGGAATTTTGCAGTATCCGGCGGAAAGAAATCCCAACTTTTAGCAGTAGAAAAATCGATGCATTGATGAGGAATTGCCAAGCGTGTAGGGTAGCCGAGCGCATATTGAATAGGGAGTTTCATGTCGGGCAATCCCAACTGGGCTTTAATAGCGCCGTCGGCGAATTGTACCATGGAATGAATAATCGACTGAGGGTGTACCAGCACTTCTATTTTTTCAGGCGGAAAGCCAAAGAGCCAATGTGCTTCTATTACTTCCAAGCCTTTGTTCATCATGGTGGCCGAATCGATGGTTACCTTAGCGCCCATATTCCAGATAGGGTGTTTGAGCGCCTGTTGTTTGGTTACCGCAGGTAAGATTTCGGGAGCTGTGTGCAGGAAGGGGCCTCCGGAAGCAGTGAGGTATATTTTCTCCACCTCGCTTTGTTCGCCTTTAAGGCATTGAAAGATGGCCGAATGCTCGGAGTCGATAGGAATAATAGGAGCTTTTTTTTCTAAGGCTGTTGTTACGACTAAAGCGCCACCGGCCACTAATGTTTCTTTGTTGGCCAAGGCTACAGCCTTCCCTGCGTTCAGCGCTGCAAGAGTGGGCGAGAGACCGGCAAAGCCTACCAAGGCCGAAACCACCATGTCGGCCGTATTCCATGCAGCCGCTTCTGCAATAGCATTATAGCCGGCATAAACTTTTATGGGATAAGCTGCCAACGCTTCGCATACTTTGCGGTATTGCTTGTCGTCGGCAATAACTACGGCATTAGGTTGAAATTTGCTCGCCTGTTGTATCAGCAAGTCTGCATTTCCATTGGCAGTGAGTACTTCAACCTCAAACAAATCGGCATGTAGCCGGATAATATCTAATGTTTGCAGGCCGATAGAGCCGGTAGAACCTAATATGGAAATGTGTTTTTTCTTCATTGAAGGCTTAGAAAATAATATATCTTTCAGGGTCTACAGGAAGGCCGTCGTACCACAATTCAAAGTGCAGGTGAGCGCCGCTACTGAGCATTCCCGAATTTCCGACAAAGGCAATAATTTCGCCGGCTTTCACATTATCGCCGGGTTTTTTCAATAATTTCGCACAATGTTTATAAATCGAAAGCACATTATTTTTGTGTTGTATCTGAATAACATTACCGGTATCGTTGGTCCAGGCGGCCATAGTCACCGTACCTTCCAGCACCGAGGCAATAGGCGCATTTGGTGCAGTAACAATGTCCGTAGCAAAATGTCCGTTCTGATGGTCGAATTTGTCAGTAACAATTCCTTTTACAGGTGGAAAGAAACTCAAGGAAGTTAAGACCGCATTATCTGCTTTTATAGAAATGTCCCCTACTCCTATTTCACGCTCAACTTCCAAACGTAGCAAAGAGTCTTCTTTGGAATGACGGCTAATCAAAGTCTTGGAGTGCAATAAGGAATCGTTAATCTGTGATTCGACCGGAATAGGGTCTTTACCTTCAACAATGCGGTTAAAATTAGCTAACTGTAGTTCCCATTTAGAAATAACCGTTTCTAAGGAATCAGCCCTAAGGGCATTGTGTACGATTTCACTACGGGTTTTGTCGTCGGGATAACCGGGAATGAACTCGCGTAATGGAGTAAAGGCTATCATTACAATAACGAAAGCAATGATAGCTACAATAATTACATTTATTAGAATCAGCGCTTCTAATTTCGATAATCGGATCTGCCATAACTGCTTATACGTAGTATCGTTATAAATGGAAAAACGATATTTATGTTTCAGGCGTTCTTTCTTCGAATCGTTACCATTATAGTTTTCCTTACTCATAATACAATTAAAACTACAAAGGTACAAAAAAATTATTAATGATTAGTGTTAATGATTAATAAGTAGTTAGAAGTAGTTAAAGGCAGTTAAGTATAAAAACCTTATTTTCATCTTATTGCATCCAAACAAAACAACCTTAGTAGCAGATGATTATATAAAATCCCCCTAAAACCTTATTAGCTTATTGAAATATTCTTTATATTTGCAGCATAAACCTGTTAAAATCTATTGCCTATGAAGAAATAATCAAACAAAAACCTTTTCCCTAAAATTAGGGATTAACATAAAAAGCGTTAGCTTGTATTCTTGCGTTTCGAAACTTCGCAATTTCAAAAGCAATTAGGAGTAAAGTCCAAACACTCACGGGAACGTGGGCTTTATTCGTTTATTTAATTGCTGGGTATGCGAAGACCTCGAAATGCAAATAAAAGTTAAGTTCCACGTTTTTTATTTATCAATGTATAAACTGCCCTTGGGACGGGGTGAAGAAAATTTTAAAAATTGAAATTTATGAAAAATGTTTTTCTTAAATTCGGGTTATTTTTAGCCTTCGGGCTTTCAACCGCAGTCTTTTATTCTTGTAGTAAAGATAAAGACGACAATGGTATTGGCGGTGATGCCTCAAAAATTATTGCAACCAATGTAATGAGCAACGCCTCTTCTGAAATTGTTACCGTAAAAGTAGAGGTGCATTGGCACGATGAAGATGGTGAATACCACGATGATGTGATTGCTCAGGCTCCGTTCAGAAACAATGGATTTACCTTGCAACTTCCGACAATGGTACCTGATAAATACTTGAAATTGCTTGAATACCACCTGTATGGTTCATACGCAATAAGTGATAGACAGGCGAAAACACTTGTGTCTTTTCCAGAGCTTGATATTTGTGCATACGACAAGGACGACAACCATATTGGCTATGTTTGGTTGGCAGATAATAAACGGCTTGATGATGGTAACTGGGTAGAATGGGTTTATATTGACCGAGATGTTACTATCACAATGGAGTATTCTGAGGAATATAACGATATAAGATACACTGATAAAATGAACTTGAATTTGAAAAAAGGTTGGAATGTTGCATATCATATAAGTACAGAATATACTTGGACATTTACAACTCAAAAACCTTCAGGCGTGACCTTCAATTGGTATGCCGGATACTCAGATGGTTGGTCAGCCAAAGCAAATTTAAAATCTACGGCAAAGAAAAATTAACATTGGAATAGAATGCAATTTTTCGACTAAATATATTTCAGATTGAAAAATGTTTTGTATCTTTGCAGTACAAAAAATTAGAAAAGGCATCGACAAAAATGTTTTTAATAAATGCTCTTGGTTTACCATTCTGGATATAACTCTTCACGCTCTTAAGATGATACCCCGTAGCTACTACAATGTCGGCGTATGATTGCTCGTCCATAAAAAAGAGTTTTATGCTCTTTTGTTGCAGATCGGGCAATTGTTCCAAACAATGTTGCAGTTGCAAAACAAGGATAGCAATTCCTCGTCGCCATGGTGTGTTATTTTGTTTGTAAAAAATAAATTGGTTATCTGATAATTATGCAAATACACATAAAATTTTTTAATTATTTTATGGAATTTGGCTTTTGTCACACTTTATTTTAGTGATATTCCCAAAAAAAATGCTATCTTTGTACCTTAAATTTATTATAATAAGGTATTAAATTACGGCTAACCAAATGTTCCGAACACTTAACCAACCGGAAATCGATATATTAACACTAATCCCCCAACAACCGCCATTTGTAATGGTTGATAAGTTGCTTTCTTGCGATTACAAAACTACTAAAACAGCCTTGACTGTGCGTAAGGAGAATATCTTTTTTGACAAGGGAGTATTAGCAGAAGCGGGATTGATTGAAAACATTGCCCAAACCTGCGCCACACGTGTGGGTGAGATTAGCAATCAGATGAGTAATAACAGTGTGAAAATTGGTTTTATAGGCATGATACGCAATCTGGAAATTGCACGTTTGCCAAAAGCAGGCGAAACGCTTGTTACACAGGTTGATTTGATTGAAGAAATTTTTCAGATGTCCTTGGTCAATGCAACTGTAAGCATTGAAGATGAAATAATTACATCTTGTGAAATGAAAATATCAATAACCGATAAAGAAATATGAAATTAACAGCATCTAAAGAATTAGAAATCCGTTTCAGCGAAGTAGATTCGATGAATATCGTGTGGCATGGTTCGTATGCCTTGTATTTTGAAGATGCACGGGAGGCATTCGGCAAGAAATATGGTTTGGGTTATCTTGATATTTTTGGTAACGGTTATTATGCGCCATTGGTAGATTTACGATTTAATTATAAAAAGCCATTGCAATACAATCATAAGGCTCGCATAGAAATTACTTATGTAAACACTCCGGCAGCAAAACTCCTTTTTAATTATGAAATTTTTGATAATAAAGATAATTCGCTGATTGCCACAGGAAATTCTATTCAGGTTTTCTTAGATAAAAATTTTCAATTAATGCTAACAAATCCGCCTTTTTATGAAGAGTGGAAGAAAAACAATAATTTAAATAAATTATGAGACTAATAATAAAAGAGAGTAATAGCAATAACGAAGGTCAACAACTCTACCTTCATTATGATGGTAAGGAGTGGGTCGAAAAGTGGGAAAAAAAAGTAATTGCGTTCAGTATGGAGATGGAAAATCATCTTCAGGAAATTGAGCCTATTCGTAATCAGGTGCTTGCAGGGCAATTGAGCCCGCTTGCTTACCATATTGAAGCCAAAATATTCAATATCAAATTATTGTCCTCCTATACGGGAATATCAAAACGACACATTAAAAAACATCTGATACCGAAAAATTTCAATCAATTAGACGAAGAAACCCTAAAAAAATATGCCGCAACATTGGGAATTTCAGTAGAAGAACTTAAAACAGTATAAATGATGATTACAAATTTTGAACATCGTCCATCAGCGCATTGTGAAACAGGCGTAACTTCCAATATACTAAATTTTTATGGGTGCAAACTGAGCGAATCCATGATATTTGGCTTAGGTGAAGGGCTTTCCTTTATCTACATACCTTTCATACCTTTCAAAGGAAATGCGTTAAAATTCAGTTTTCGTACTGTTCCGGGCTCAGTCTTTGCCCGTGCATTAAAAAAATTAGGCGTCAAAATTGGGGTAAAACGCTTTACCAACAAAGAAGAGGCAATGAAAGAGATGGACAATCTGCTTGCACAGGGAATACCTGTGGGCAATGTGGTTGGTATGTATCACCTCCCTCATTCCCCATATCGAACACATTTTAATGCGCATACGCTTTGCGTAGTGGGGAAGGAAGGTGATGAATACACTATAAGCGACCCATCTTGGCACACTACATTATTGAAAATTTCGTACAGCGATTTAATGAGGGTACGTTTTCCAGCAGGTGCTTTCAAACCAAATGGAAAAATGTTTTGGATAAAAGAGAAACCGGTTATTGGAGATATAAGTCACCTCATCGAGCAAAGCATCCAAAAAACGTGCAAAAAAATGCTCGGTATTCCCTTTGTGTCCTACTTTGGCGTTGCGGGTATTGTTACGATGTCAAAACGAATGCGAAAATTGGAGAAAAGATACGGCGAAAAAGACGCAAGGGTATATTTGGCCTCTTTAATACAAGCCATTGAAGAGATTGGAACCGGCGGTGCAGGGTATCGTTTTATGTACGGCCTTTTTTTGCACGAGGCAGCCGAAATATTGAACAAGCCAAAATTAAAAGATTTTTCCATAGAAATGACACGTATCGGTGACCTTTGGCGATTATTAGCCCTCGAATGTGGTCGAAAAATAAAAAACCGAAGCGAAGTATCATACAACGATTTAGCAGACAAGGTGGTAGAAATTGCGGCCGCAGAAAAGAAATTCTTTCTTGCTTTGAAAAAAGAAAAATTGGAGAAAAACAATAGTTAAATTTTCGATATAAAGATGGAAGCAAGAGTAAATGACAAGCTTGCCGAAACTACCGGAGAACAAATGGTCCAGTATTATTTTGATGGTAAGGAATGGCACAAAAAATGGGAAAAAAAATTTGATGCCTGCGCAGTGGTAATGACAAAGCATTCTCAGGAAATTGAAACTATTCGCCAACAAGTACTTGACGGGCAGTTGAGCCCGCTTGCTTACCATATTCAAACCAATTTGTTCAATGTCAAATTATTGTCTTCCTATACGAAAATACCAAAACGACATATCAAAAAACATTTGACACCTGATGTCTTTAACCAATTAGATGAAGAAACCCTTAAAAAATATGCCGCAGTGTTTGAGATTACGGTAGAAGAACTTAAAGAAATATCAGAATGACGCTGAATTTTGAACATCGTAGCGCTGCACATTGCGAGGCAGGAGTGGTTTCCAACCTGCTGAACTTCTATGGCATTCAACTAAGCGAGCCAATGATTTTCGGCATTGGTGCCGGGCTTTACTTTATCAACATGCCCTTCGTACCATTTAAAGGCAACATGTCGAAATTTAGCTTTCGTACCTTGCCGGGAGGCATCTTTGTTCATGCAATGAAAAATTTACAAGTCAAAGTTAGCATGAAAAAACGTTTTTTCAACGAAGAAAAAGCGATGAAAGAAGTGGACAATTTACTCGCACAGGGAATACCTGTAGGCAATGGAGTGGGTTTGTATTTCCTGCCCTATACCCCAATTCGTATTCATTTTAACGCTCATCACCTTTGTGTGGTAGGCAAGGAGGGTTATGAATACACGATAAGCGACCCAACAGTATCCACAATACAAAAACTTTCATACGATACTTTGAAGAAAGTACGTTTTAGTAAAGGTATGTTCGCCCCGAAGGGAAAAATGTATTGGGTAAAAGAAAAACCGTCAAGTTCTCCCGACTTGCATACTGCCATTATGAACGGCTTAAAAACTACCTGTAAGAATATGATAGGTACCCCGATATTTGCGATTGGCATACGCGGTATTGTTTCGCTGTCAAGGCAAATACGTAAATTAGAGGCGAGATATGGAGAACAGGACGCATTGATATTTTTGGCGACTTTGCTACAATCAATGGAAGAATTTGGCACAGGAGGAGCGGGTTTTCGATTTTTATACAGCGCTTTTTTGTACGAAACAGCCGAAATTTTGAACAAGCCGGAATTTAAAGATTTTGCTACAGAAATGAACAACATCGGCGACCTCTGGCGGCAATTCGCACTCGAATGTGGCCGAAAATTTAAAAAACGTAATGAAGAATCGTATGACCAATTAGCGGATAGACTATTAGAAATTTCAGCGAAAGAAAAGGAATTTTTTGTTGCTTTAAGAAAATATATAAAGACAGCATGCAAGAAATAATTATTAATATAAATAATGTAAGTAAAACCTATCGGGGAAATGCTGCGCCCGCAGTGAGCAATTTTTCGATTGACGTTGTACAAGGCGAAATCTTCGGCTTACTCGGTCCCAATGGAGCTGGAAAATCAACCCTGCTCAATATTTTGAGCGGGCTTTTGCCTTTCGACACCGGAAAAATCAGTATTTGCGGGCGAAAGCTACCGCAACAACTTAATGAAATTAAACCGCTAATTGGCGTTGTTCCACAGGAAATAGCGCTCTACCCAAGTATGACCGCAGTGGAAAACCTGAAAGTTTTTGGCGGATTTTACGGATTAAGAAAAAAAGAATTGAACCGGCGTATTGACAGTTTAATTGCCTATTTCGGTTTGGCGCAAAGTAAAAATCGCTGGATAAAAACCTATTCAGGCGGAATGAAACGCCGTATAAATCTTATTGCAGGACTATTGCACCAACCGACAATTTTATTCCTTGATGAACCCACTGTATCTGTTGACGTACAATCAAAAACGCTGATATTAGATAATTTGAAAGAAATAAATGCACAAGGCACAACAATTATTTATACCTCACATTTTATGGAAGAAGCAGAAATGCTTTGTTCCCGCGTAGCATTTATAGATGAGGGAAAACTGCTTTGCAAAGGTACGCCTAACGACCTGATACAGGATTCGGGTTGCGAAAATTTAGAGGCGCTGTATTTAAAATTAACCGGTAAAACTTTACGTGACTGATGCGAAAATTTATAACACTATTATATAAGGATTACTTGTTGCTTATACGCGATATGGCAGGTCTCGGACTGATGTTCCTGATGCCTGTTGCATTAGTGTTTCTGATGACTTTTTTGCAAAACGATATACTGGGCAGAATTAACGAAACGGAGATTTCGGTACTAATGCTCAATATGGACAAGGATGAACTGGGCAATTCTATTGAAAAACAAATTGCCGATTCGGAAAGTTTTACACTTACAAAGACAGAAGATGACGAAAATGAATTAAGGCTTGCTGTGGCGCGTGGCGATTATATGATTGGCATTGTGATTCCGGCAAATATTTCTGATTCCATTCGTGTAAATGCCGAACGTTCCGTGTTGAGAGGTTTTAGCGGAGGAATCCATAAAAATATAGATTCTCTTACCATTCGTATTTACCTTGACCCTACGCTCAAATCATCATTCCGCAGTACGCTGATGAGTACTATGAAAGAATATACCGCCAAAACCGAACGTGATTTTCTTTTACAAGGACTAATTACTGAACTCAACAAACGTATTCCGTTTATGCTGGGAACCATAGAACTTGAAGGAAGCCAGGTGGATTTTGATGTGCAATATGCTTTCAAAGACGAAAATGCCGTTGTTCCCAACGCTACGCAGCACAACGTGCCAGCTTGGACTTTATTTGCTATCTTTTTTATCACTCTTTCTCTTTCAGTTGGTTTAATTAACGAACGAAAAGAAGGCAGTTTCAAACGTTTGCTCACGATGCCCTGTTCCTATTTTCAATATTTACTAAGTAAGGGTACTATATTTTTAATGGTTTGCCTGCTGCAGTTTGCTTTAATTTTCTCATTGGGCATCTACCTTTTCCCGCATATCGGCTTGCCGCAATTGATACTCGGCAAAAATGCCTGGTTATTGTTGCCGATGTGTGTTTGCTCGTCATTAGCAGCTATTGGTTTTGGCATATTCATTGGGAAAATTACTACCGACCATCAACAAGCAGCTGTCCTTGCCGCCCTTTCAGTAGTTATTTTTGCCGCTATCGGTGGAATTTGGGTACCCATATTTACAATGCCGGAAATAATGAAAACCATTAGCCAAATTTCACCGCTAAATTGGGGGTTGAATGGTTTTTATGACATTTTGATACGCAATGGCAATTTTATTGACATTTTACCCGAATGTGTGTATTCTCTTGGTTTTGCAATTATTTGTATGGTAATTGCATTAACTTATCACAGGACAAAGAAATTATAAATTATAAAAAATAAACAAAATGGAAGAATTAATTTTGAAATTGAAAGAAGAGATTATTGAAATATTGAATCTCGAAGGGATGAAACCTGAAGATATTGATGCAGACGCCCCTTTGTTTGGCGAAGGCCTCGGTTTGGATTCTATTGATGCACTTGAATTAATTGTATTGATGGAAAAATCGTATGGAATTAAGTTGAAAGACCCTAATCAAGGGAAAGAAATTTTCAAATCAATAAAAGTGATGGCTGAATATATTGCCGAAAATAGAACGAAATAGACCACTTAATTACACGAATTATTTTTTGACATATTCTCATAATTAGTGTAATTCGTGGACAAAAAATATGGCAGAAATTATGAAAGAAATTCTAATCAGCGGAATGGGTATTGTTTCGGCATTGGGTAACAATATTAAAGAAAATCTACAGTCATTGCTTGCAAACCGTAGCGGTATTGGCCCTTTGCATTACTTGCAAACTTCGCACACCGAATTTCCTGTTGGCGAGGTAAAAATGACCAATGAGGAAATGATAAGTTTGCTCAATATTTCTGAAGACGAGCCAACCATACGTACCGCATTAATGGGGATGTTGGCGCTGCGCGAAGCATTACAAAACGCAAATCTGTCAAAATCCGAAACCCGAAACCCGAAACCCGAAACCCAAAGAATCGCCTTTATTTCCGGTACTACCGTTGGTGGTATGGACAAGAGCGAACAGTTTTATCTCGATTTTCTCGAAAATGATACCCGAAATGCTTATATTTCAACCCACGACTGTGGTATTTGTACAGAAATGATTGCCAATTATTTCGGTGTTTTTTCGCAGGTAGATACCATTTCAACGGCTTGCAGTTCGGCAGCCAACGCTATTATTTTGGGTGCGGAATTGCTTAAAAGCGGCCGCGCCGACATTGTTGTGGCCGGCGGAAGCGAGTGTCTCACGAAATTTCATTTGAACGGTTTTAATGCCTTGATGATTCTTGACCGCAAGCCTTGCAGGCCCTTTGATGCCACGCGGGCCGGTATTAATCTCGGCGAAGGCGCAGCATACGTGGTGATGGAAACGGCTGAAAGTTTTAACAAGAGACAACAAGAGCATCCTACATTGAAAGCAATGTGCAAACTCTCCGGTTATGGCAACACCTGCGACGCATTCCACCAAACAGCCTCAGCGCCGGATGGTGAAGGCGCCTATTTAGCAATGAAAAAAGCGATTGAAGAAGCCCGCCTGTCTCCCGAACAAATTGACTATATCAATGCACACGGTACAGGAACAGAAAATAACGATTTGAGCGAAGGAACAGCAATTATGCGGCTTTTCGGCGACAAAATACCGCCTGTCTCCTCTACAAAGTCTTTTACGGGACATACCACAAGCGCAGCAGGATGCGTTGAGGCGATACTTTCTATTTTAGCGCTGCAAAACAATTTTTTGCCCATTAACCTGAATTTTTCGGAAAAAATACCCGAATTGACCTTTGCACCTGTCGTAAGTCAACAACCCACAAAACCCTTGCAGCATATTATGAAAAATTCTTTTGGATTCGGTGGAAATGATACTTGCTTGATATTTAGTAAAATTTGAACTATGATTATTTAAAAATTGCATGAATAATATTTACATCAATTCAATAAAACAAATCTCGGCCCAGCAACCTTTGGTTGAAGACTGGTTTGAGCAACCGATTTTCTATTCCGAACCGTACATCAGAGCGATAGAGCCTGATTACAAGCAATTTTTCACCCCAAACGAGGTGCGCCGGTTTGGAAAAATTCTCAAACGTGCATTGCTCGTTGCGCGGCAAGTGATGGCAGAAAGCGGTGTTGCTTTACCCGATGCCATTATCACCGGCACAGGATTGGGATGTATAGAAAGTACAGAGATATTTTTAGATAAACTCGTGCGCGATGGCGAAGAGCTTCTTAACCCCACGCACTTTATGCAATCTACGCACAACACCATTGGTTCGCTCATCGCTATTGATACCAAATGCCACTCCTACAACAGCACTTATGCACACAACGGAATTTCATTTGAATGCGCTTTACAGGATGCGTTTATGCAAATGAAACGTGAAGACGCAATTAATCGTGTCTCCACCGCATTAGTAGGCGCCCACGACGAAATGACTCCCACCTACTTTAACCTTTTGAAAAAAACGCCTTATTTCGGAAAACTAAACCAAGCCTTTGCAGGAGAAACAGCCGTTGCTATGATGCTGTCAACAGAGAAAGCAGAAAAAACAATATGCAAAATTGAAGCGGTAGAAAAAATGTATTTTGGACATGAAACAATAGATAAATTCCAGTCTCAAATCTCAAATCTCAAAATCTCAAATCCTGATTACATTATGGTTGGAACAAACGACAAGCCCGAAACCGACAATATTTATTTAGAAAATTGTGCAAAACTATTCCCGAATATCCCCCTTTTACAATACAAAAACATTTTTGGTGAAAGTTATACAGCTCCGGCATTGGGAGTTTATGTAGCGGCAATTTGTTTGCAAAGAGGAGTTATTCCGGAGCATTTGAAAATTTCGGGTTCTGAGTTTCAAATTTCTGATAATTCAGTCAATAAAATTCTGTGTTACAATCATTTTGATAATAAAAATCATACGTTTATTCTATTATCAAGGTAATTATAAAAACCAACTTTTCCACTTGATTTTCAGCCCTGTTTTTACAAGGGCTGTTTTTTTTATAAATATTTACCTTGTTATTTGGATAACAAAGAAATAAGATTTACCTTTGTCAGTTAAATCTTTAATATAAAACCAAAACCTATGGAACCATGGAAAAAAATTACTTAACATATCCCTGAAGGCAATGAGTTCTATCTTTATTCTCTCAATTTTCTCGTAAACTGTTTATACACAATTTAATATAGTATTTTTTTAATGATTATCAACAGTCCTACTCTGCACATCAATGATGTAGAGAACATTTTGTTTAAAAACGAAAACATTGCCTTATCGGAAAAAAAAGAAGCGCAAATAAGGTATTGTTTTGATTTCCTCAAGCAATTTGCTTCCGATAAAATCATTTATGGAATCAATACCGGTTTTGGCCCTATGGCGCAATATCGTATTGATGACAAGTCACTTACAGAACTTCAATACAATATTATAAGAAGCCATTCAACGGGAGCAGGTAATCCTTTACCCGATTTGTATGTTAAGGCAAGCATGTTGGCGCGTTTGAATACCTTTGTACAGGCTAAGTCGGGAGTTCACCCTGATTTGGTGCATCTTTTGGCCGAATTTATCAATAGAGGCATTTATCCGTTAATTCCCGAACACGGAGGCGTGGGCGCAAGCGGCGATTTGGTGCAGTTGGCGCATATT
>JAIRUB010000015.1 GCA_031254635.1 Prevotellaceae bacterium
CTCCGGCTGAGTTAGCCGTTCCTGTGATTAAAAATATTTTAGAAGAAACAAAAATCAATCCCGCAGAAATAGATGAGGTTATTGTCGGCAATATTTTGATGGCAGGACAAAGGCAGGGCGTAGCTCGCCAAGCGGCTGTTAAAGCCGGTATTCCGCACAGCGTACCGGCTTATGGGCTGAATATGATTTGCGGCAGCGGCATGAAAAGTATTATCAATGCCTGTCAAAGCATCAAACTTGGCGAGGCGCATTTAATCTTAGCCGGTGGAACGGAAAGTATGTCCAATGCAAATTTTGTGATTCCGGGCAGCACCATGCGCAACGGTCAGAAGATGGGCGATTTCAAGGTGCTTGACCACATGGTGTACGATGGATTGACCGATGCCTTTGCCGATTATCACATGGGGGTTACGGCTGAAAATATTGCCGAGAAGTACAATATTTCGCGCGAAGCACAGGATTCTTTTAGTTGGCAATCGCAGCAAAAAGCCATTGCAGCCATTGATGCAGGCAAGTTTAAAGCCGAAATCGTGCCTGTGGATATTGTTACAAGAAAGGAAACCCTGCGTTTCGATACCGATGAGTACCCCAATCGTGCAACTTCTTTTGAAAAATTAGGTCAGTTGAAACCTGCCTTCAAAAAAGAGGGGACGGTTACTGCCGGTAACGCATCGGGCTTGAATGATGGCGCTTCTTTTGTTTTATTGGCATCGGAGGAGGCTGTGAAAAAATATAATTTGACACCCTTAGCAGATATTATTGCTACCGGTCAGGGCGGCGTTGATCCTGCAATTATGGGCATGGGACCTGTTCCGGCTATTGCGGCAGCCTTACAAAGGGCGCAACTTAAATTGTCGGATATGCAATTGTTAGAATTGAATGAAGCCTTTGCCGCACAATCGCTTGGCGTTATGCAGCAACTTTGTGGCGACCATGGAATGACTTGCGAGCAACTGAGCGAAGTTACCAATGTTAACGGCGGAGCCATTGCTTTGGGACACCCCATCGGCGCTTCGGGGAACCGTATTGTGGTAACCCTTGTTCATGAAATGCTGCGCCGTAAGCTGTCGCTCGGATTGGCCTCCTTGTGTATCGGCGGCGGAATGGGAACAGCAGTAGTGTTAAAAATGTGATAATATGCTAATGTGATAATTAAAGGCACATACTTTGCAGCTTCATTATCATATTGGCTCATTATCACATTAGCTCATTAATAAATTTTTAAGAAAATGAAAAAAATAATTCTATTATTCACGCTGTTTGTTACAGTATGTAGTGCGTGTACGCAAACAGTAGCGCAGAAATCGGGTTCTTTGTTATGGAAAATTTCAGGAAAAGATTTGTCCAAGCCTTCCTATTTGCTGGGAACCTTACATTTGAAATCCGGCGAATATTTGGACAGCATTCCGGGAGCAAGGGCAGCCTTGCAATCCTGCGAACAAGTGGTTGGCGAAATAAACACCTCGGATATGGCTGCGATGCAAATGCAGATGCAGCAAGCCATGATGATGAATTCCGATACCACTTACAGGATGCTTTATTCCGAGGAAGATTACCGCTTTGTAAATGAAAAAGTAACTTCATTCCTTGGCGCCGGATTAGGCCAGTTGGGAATGTTAAAACCGGCAGCGATTAATCAGATGGTTGTTGTTTTTGCTTACCAAAAATATTTTCCCGATATCAATATAGAAAACACTTTGGACATTTATATTCAGTCGGAAGCCGTAAAGGAACAAAAAACTGTTGTGGCATTGGAAACAGCCGAGCATCAAATTCATGTACTTTTTGGCATGACAAGCTTGCAACGTCAGGCTGATGATTTGTTATGTGCTATGAGGAATATAGATAAGCTGCTTGCTTTTGCACCTGAATTAATTGAAGATTATAATCGGGGCGATTTAGATAAACTATATCAAAGTTTAGAGAAAAACAACGAAATTTGTCCCTCAACTACTTCAGAAATGGATGCGCTGAATAAAGACCGAAATAATGCTTGGATGCAACAACTATCGGAAATAATGAAAGAAAAATCATCTTTCATCGCCGTTGGCGCACTGCACTTGGCAGGTGAAGAGGGTTTGCTGAATCTGTTGAAAGAAGCGGGGTATACGGTGGAACCGGTGGAATTGTAGTTGCTGATTAGCAGTAAGTATTGTTTATTTAAAATTCTTTCTTATATTTGTAATGTAAAATTCGCTACTCCTAATATGAAAGAATTAAATAACAAAATTAAACTTTTTGAAGATAAAAAAATTCGTGCCTTATGGGATGAAAATACCGAAAAGTGGTGGTTTTCGGTAGTAGATATTATTGAAGCGCTTACTGGTAGCGATAACCCACAAGTATACTGGCGTGTTTTGAAAAAACGGCTTTCGGGCGAGGGAAATGAAACCGTTACAAATTGTAACGGTTTGAAAATGCTTGCGCCTGACGGGAAAATGCGCCTTACAGATGTAGTTGATACCGTACAGGTTCTGCGATTAATACAATCTGTTCCAAGCAAAAAAGCCGAGCCATTTAAATTGTGGCTTGCTAAAGTTGGTAGTGAAAGAATAGATGAAACTGTTGATCCTGAACTATCCATTGACCGCGCTATACAAAACTATCGCAGATTAGGATATAGCGAAAACTGGATAAATCAGCGGATAAAATCCATTGAGGTACGCAAGGCATTGACTGACGAATGGAATAAAAGTAATGTACAGCAAGGTAAAGAATATGCCGAACTGACTGATTTAATGAGTAAAACATGGAGTGGAATGACCACACGCGAATATAAGAAGTTTAAAGGATTAAAAAAGGAAAACTTACGTGACAATATGACCAATACAGAACTTGTACTTAATATGTTGGCAGAAGTAGCTACAACTGATATATCCATTGAACGACAGCCTTCTTCTTTCAACGAAAGCGCTACAATAGCAAAGGAAGGCTCCAAAGTTGCAAAGATTGCTCGCAAACAAATCGAAAAAAGTACAGGAAAATCTGCAGTAAGCCCATTGAATGCAAAAAAAGTATTAAGTATTGAAAATTGAGAGTGCTACATTCAAAAGCTTAAAAACTATATCAAAGTTTAGAGAAAAACAACGAAATTTGTCCCTCAACTACTTCAGAAATGGATGCGCTGAATAAGGACAGGAATGCAGCCTGGATGCAACAACTGCCGGAAATAATGAAAGAAAAATCATCCTTCATTGCTGTTGGCGCACTGCACTTAGCAGGGGAAGAGGGTTTGCTGAATCTGTTGAAAGAAGCGGGGTATACGGTGGAACCGGTGGAATTGTAGTTTATATCACTATCTCCCCCGTAATCAACATAACTGCCGCTATAACAGCCATTACAGTAATTACGGCGAACAGCGCAATTTCGAACGGATTGCTGAAAACTTTTTTGCTATTTTCTTTCCGAACTTTTGCATATAGCAAAATTCCGGGCGCATATAAAATGGATACAACCAACAGATTTTCTATTCCCGCTGCGTAAACTAACCAAATGGCATAAATCGTACAAAGGGTAGCTATAATTATGTCCTTCTTTCGTCCCTTCGGTTTTTGAACATACGTTTCTCCGGTAATAGGCAGTTTCATTCCATACATACCGCTCAATAGATAGGGTAAAAGAATTGCTGTTGTAGAGATGAAAAATATGGCCTCATACGCCGCAGAGGATAAGAATGCGATTATGAGCAAAACCTGCGACAAACTATTTGTCAACAAAAGGCTGCTGACAGGTGCATTGTACCGGTTTTCTTTTGCAAATATTTTTGGCATGAGCCTGTCTTTTGCGCCCATATAAATCACTTCTGCGGCAAGTATAGTCCACCCCAGCATGGCGCCCAAAACAGAAATTACCAATCCGATGTTTACAACTGCAGCACCCCAAGGGCCAACGATTTGCTCGAGTATATAGGCGGTGGAAGGGGTATTCAAAGCTGCTGCTTCCTGTTGCGACATATAGCCAAAGGTAAGCAGCGATATCAGCATATAGATTAAAAGCGCGCAAACCATGGCAATAATTGTTGCCCTGCCAATATCTTTTCTGATTTTGGCTCTTTCGGAAATAACGATTGCGCCTTCAATGCCGATGAACACCCATACTGTTACTAACATAATCGATTTAATTTGTGTTCCGATATTACCAAGGCCTGTGTCGGCACTAAAAAAATCGAAGGAGAATTTATCTATATTAAATACAGCCAATAAAATAACGAGGAATAATAATATGGGGATGAATTTTGCAATTTGAACAACTACATTGAGAATAACGGCTCTTCGAACGCCTTTGCACACGAGATATTGAATAAACCATATAATTGCGGTTCCGCCAATAAAGGCTGCGATTGTCAGGTGGTCGCGTTCAAATATTTCCGGGAAAAAGTAGGCTAAGGTATTAAAGATAATCACAAAATAAGAGGCGTTGGCACAAACAGCGCTTAGCCAATATCCCCAAGCAGAATTAAAGCCTATGTAATCGCCGAAGCCTGCTCTGGCATAGCTGGCAATACCGCTATTCAAATCGGGCTTGCGTAAAGAGAGGTTGCGGTACACAAGAACCAATGTCAGTATTCCTGCTCCGGTAACCACCCAGGCCAGCAGAATACCAAGGGAGCCGGCTCTTTTAGCCATATTCGCCGGCAGGTCGGAAAACCCCGATCCGATCATAGCGCCAAGTATCAGAAAAATCAATGGCACCAAGGATAATTTATTGAATTTTTTCATGTGATGTTTCTTTAGGCTGAACAAAGGGTAAGGTTGAGAAAGGAATAGTTACCAATATCTTGTTTCTAAATAATTTCTTAAATAAGCATCATTAATGCTATTTAAGAATTCTTCGGGCGAAATGATTCTGTGTGTTTTTTCGTTTTTTAAACATGAATTCCATGTAGTCTTCATTTTCTTTTTGCTACAAGGATATATCTTATCTAATAAAGAGTCGTTTTCTTTTGGAATTACGTGAATATGAATATAATCGATGGCATTCAACTCTTCATTTTTATGATTTTCAATTTTCGTCATTTGCTCTACCCATAAAGTTTGACGCATTAGTTGATAAAATGGCTCAAAAAAATAAACAGAATTTTTGTAATTGCCCCTTTCTAAATTTAGTTGCTTGTTATCTTTTAATTGTGTCGATTTAGTAATTAAATTTGAATACCTATCTAATCTTTCTGTGCCTTTTGCCTCATCGCCTTTTTTGTGATTTTGTGACTTTTTATTGCTATCTTCGATTGATTTATCCCCGTTATCATAGTACTCTGTATATTTCCATTCTATTGGGAATATATATTTTTTACCACTTTCATCTTCTGCATAAATCAATGCGTCAATAGAAGTACAATTATTTCCACGAGTTGGTTTTCGTCCTTTTTTACATTCGTTTAAATAATCTTTCTCGCTTACCACTTCAAATGCAATATATTCAGAGGGTCTGTAAGAATTTCTTTTTTTTGCTGCTCTTGGCCTCTCCACAAATATTTACCATTCCCTTTATCTCCGTACAAAATTGAGGTTTTTTTAATTAAACTAATTTGTTTATCTCTTTGATTTTCTTTATAATTCATAATATTATTAGTTTAAAATTGACATCTTTTATTATTGACATAGTCTATATTTTATTTCCGCCCTTCAACTCTAACAAAAAATATTTTTTCAAACAGTTTTTTACTTCTTCTATATTCAATTGTTGGCCGAGCTCTTGTTGCATGGAGGTAACCGACTTGTCAACAAAGCCGCAGGGGTTGATGTGGCGGTAGTAGCCAAGGTCGGTGTTTACGTTGAGGGCAAAGCCGTGCGTGGTAACAAAGCGAGAGGCGTGAACACCAATAGCGCAGATTTTCTGCGCCTCCGGTTTGTCGGCTGCAAGCCATACACCTGTGGCGCCGTCGAGCCTTCCGGCTGTAATACCAAAATCGCTGAGCGCCTGTATTACTATTTCTTCTAAACTAAAAACATATTGTTTGAGGCCGAGGTGCAAGCGCTCCAAGTCGAGTATAGGGTAGGCTACAATTTGTCCGGGGCCGTGATAAGTAATGTCACCGCCGCGATCAACCTGATAGTAGGTGGCATTAATCTCAGCTAAGAAGCTGTCGTTAATCAACAGATTGTTAGCTTTACCGTTGCGCCCCAAGGTATATACATGCGGATGTTCGCAGAAAATAATTTGTTGCGCAATAGTTTCGGGTAACTGTTTTTCGGCTACCACCTGTTCTGCCAAGGCGCGCTGCCTGTCCCAGGCTTCTTTGTAGTCAATTGTTCCCCAGTCGGTAAAAATCATGTCTTGTTTATTTTTGATGATAGAAAAGTTTTTTTCAGCCATGTAGGAAGAACGCACCAATGGACCGCTTTCGATATGACTAAATTCCAATTTTTCACCCTCCTTTTTATACAGCTCGAATTGAGTAGGATGTACATATTCTTGTACGGGGATATGTACAGATGTAGGTTGAAGGTATTGTCCGATAGTAAAGAGGCTGACGCCTGCATTGCGGGCATCCAGCATGGTTTGCATTACCTCGTCGGGTGTTTCGCCTAAGCCAAGCATAATACCTGTTTTGGCGATAATGTTTTTACCGGCCACATATTTTAAAACCTCAAGGCTGAGCCGATATTTAGCGCGTGAACGTATGTGGGGGGTGAGTCTTTCTACCGTTTCCAAATTATGTCCTATAATGGTTGGTTGCGCTGCTATTACCATGTCTAATAATTCGAGGCGGCCGTCAAAATCGGGAATGAGTACTTCAATAATAATGTCGGGATTTACTGTGCGCACAACCCGTATGGTGTCAGCCCAATGGTTTGCTCCTTTATCCGCCAAATCATCGCGATCGACGGAGGTGATTACGCTGTGTTTGAGTTGCATTAACCTGATGCTTTCCGCTATTTTGTCCGGTTCTGCGAGGTCGGGCGGTAGTGGTTTTCCGGTAGTGGTAGCGCAAAATTTGCAGGAACGGGTACAAATATCGCCTAAAATCATAAAGGTGGCGGTGCCCATACTCCAGCATTGGCCGATATTCGGACATTTGCCGCTACTGCATATAGTGTGCAGTTGCCGCTTTTCTACAATATCGCGGGTAACGAAATATTGTGCTGTGTTGGCCAATTTTATTTTTAACCATTGAGGCTTTCGTTCCATCTGATTTGATATATGTTTTTTGTTTCGGGAGTGACTTTGTAGCGCTCGTCGATGCGTTGTCCCACAAGCCATACAATATTTTCTCCTGAAAGTAGTACTAATTGTTTCTCCTTATGGTGCAGCGATATTTTGTTGTCGATTAAGAAATTGCTTACCTTCTTTTTTCCTTTCATACCCAACGGAACAAAGGCATCTCCTTCTTCCCAAAGCCTTATTGTGAGTGGTAGTTGTAGCTTGTCGGCATCCAACCATGCAGTATTTTTATTCTGCGGAATTTGTATTTCGGGTTGATAGGGAAATTGTTCGTAGAACAAGCCTATGGGGCTTGCATTAAAAATCGATTTTTTTTTACCACAAGGTTCAGAAAGGTTTTTACGAAGTTCACAAGAGTTAAAGACAATTAATTTGTCCCTGTCTTTTATCAATTCATGTGTGGGACTGTAGAACTGTTTGCCCGACTGCCCATCCAAGGCCATCACTATATCGTCAACTTGGGTACTGTTGAATCCGTAAGGTTGCAACCATTTGTAGAGAAAGATGCCCGGTATTCCGCTTGCTTTCAACGCTGGGATGTCAATGTGTAGCTCGTTATTAATTTTCCGGCAACATTTCACCCATTGATCCTGAGCCATCTTATCAATTAATGATTGGACATGCAAGAGATACCGGTTATTATATAACAGTGTTTCAATGAGTGAGGGGTTCAATTTTTCCAATCCGGGAATGATGTGATGGCGGATATAATTTCGCGCATAATCGTCGGAGGCATTGGTTTGGTCTTCCCTGAATAAGATGCCCTTCTCTTTGGCATATTTTTGTATTTCATTACGATTGGCAAAGAGAAGGGGGCGTATAATATTTCCGTTAGTGGGAGCCATACTGCACAGCCCTTTCAATCCAGTGCCGCGGGTAAGGTTCAGCAGCAGGGTTTCGGCCAAATCGTTAGCGTGGTGGGCAATGGCAATTTTCGTGTAGCCGTGTTGGCGCACAAGGGTATTAAACCAATTGTAGCGCAGTTCCCTTGCAGCCATTTGGGTTGATAGTTTGTGACTAACAGCGTACTCCTGCGTATCAAAACGGATGGTATGAAAAGGAATGCCATGTTGTCTTGTCCAGTCTTCTACGAAAGATTGATCGGTATCGCTTTCCTTGCCACGGAGTGAAAAATTGCAATGGGCAATACCAAAAGTTTGTCCGCTACGCAGCAGCAACTGCGCCAAAACCATAGAATCCATACCACCGCTAAGGGCTAACAGAACATTGTCGTTGGGGTGAAATAGTTTCTGTTCTTGGTTATATTTAAGAAATTTTCGGTACATATAAGTTGTAAAGATACAAAATATCTCTATAATCTATTAGGGCAGGGAATAAAAAAAGCCGGAGAACGTCCGGCTTTAGTATAGACTATAAAGCAATTATTCTTCAGTTGTTTCCCCTTCTTCAGTTGTTTCCCCTTCTTCAGTTTGTTCCCCTTCTTCAGTTGTTTCCCCTTCTTCGTGCTTTTCGCAACCTTCGTGTTTCTTTTCACAAGATTTTTCACATCCTTCTTTAGTTTCTTTATCTTTGCAGCAGCCATCTTTAGAAGTAACTTCTGTGGCTTCAATGTAGTAAACAGGATATTCGCCTTGAGCTTCAAATTGTGCTTTGAATTCAACGAGCTTTGCCAAGCAAGCCTCTTTCATTTCTTCGCATTCATAAGCATTGACAGTTTCTTCAAATTGTATAAGAAATTCTTCGTTAACGGAGAAATTTTTAACTACGCCTTTTACGATAACTTCCTTACCAATGCAACTTTTCTTGCAAATTTTCATATCTGCAGGAGGAACAATCATTAATTGTTGAGCTTCTGTTCCAATAATAAAAGAACCTGTTTCCGGACAAACAACAGCTAAAATAGCGTCGGTAACAGTAGCTTCCGTGCCAACCAAAGCGGTGGGGTTTTCAAAGAATTTTTCCACGCTGAGAGCAGCGGGTTGTTTATTGCAGCAGGCAACAGCCAAGGCGGCAATAACGATGAATGTGAATAATTTTTTCATTTTTACTTATATTAGTTAGTTTTTAATATTCTTCTTCATTAAAGAAAAAATCTTCTTTACTGGGATAATCGGGCCAAATGTCTTCAATACTGTCGTAAACTTCTCCATCGTCTTCCAATGCTTCAAGATTTTCAATAACTTCCAAAGGTGCACCGGAGCGAGTAGCATAATCAATAAGTTCATCTTTGGTCGCCGGCCAGGGGGCGTCTTCTAATTTAGAGGCCAATTCGAGTGTCCAATACATAGCCTAAACTTTTGGGTTTCAATGATTTCAATCTGTTTTTACACACTTATAATAAAGCGCGAATGTACGCATTATTTTGAATATCACCAAATATTTAAGTAAAAAATTGTAAAATTTTAAATCTTTGAATTGACAGTTAGTGGCTGAATTGACGCGATAAAACGAACAGATAGTCGGAAAGGCGGTTGAGATAGGGTACAATATATTCATCTATAGCGAATTGCTCGCTTGCTACGATGACTGCTCTTTCGGCGCGGCGGCATACAGTGCGTGCCACATGACATTGGGCAGAAACAGCAGGAGGCGATGGTATTATAAAAGCCCTAAGCGGCGGCAGGCCTTTTTCTATTGTATCAATTTTATGTTCAAGTTGTTGAATATCTAATGATTGTATTTTTTGTAAAATTTTAGTTGTTTTCTCATCAGCAGCCAAGAGCGCTGAAATATGCATTAAGCATTGCTGGATTTGTTGTATTTCTTCGTTTTGAGAAGAATTATTATTCAATGCCCGAAGCAATCCGAGATGTGAAATCAACTCATCTACCGTTCCATAGGCTTCTACACGAGGGTCGGCTTTGCTTACCCGCATGCCGCCTGCCAATGAGGTGTAGCCCTTATCGCCGGTTTTGGTATATATCTTCATTATCTTTGCTTGGGGTGAGGATTTTCCAAGTCGCTCTCAATAAGTCCGTCGCGCAGGCGGATAATACGATATGCATGTTGGGCTATATCTTCTTCGTGGGTAACTACAATAATGGTATTCCCTTTTTTATGGATCTCTTCGAAGAGCCTCATAATATCGATAGAGGTTTTACTGTCAAGATTTCCGGTAGGCTCGTCGGCCAAAATGATAGAGGGGTCGTTAACCAAGGCGCGCGCTACGGCAATCCTTTGGCGCTGGCCACCGGAAAGCTCGTTGGGTTTATGGTCTTTACGGTTCAATAAATCAACACTAATCAAGGCGCTTTCAGCCATTTCCACACGCTTGTGCTTGGGTAAACCGGCATAAATTAAGGGAAGAGCAACATTATCCAAGGCATTGTAGCGAGGTAATAAATTAAACGATTGAAATACGAAGCCAATCTCTTTGTTTCTTGCCTCTGCTAAGGCATTATCTTCCATCTGGCTTACATCCGTACCGTTGAGTATGTAATTACCCGAAGTGGGTGAATCAAGGCAGCCAATGATATTCATCAGCGTGGATTTCCCGGAGCCCGAAGGGCCCATAATTGCCACATATTCGTTGCGGTGAATTACCAATGACACCCCATTTAAGGCGCGTACCTCTTGTGTCCCTACCTGATAAATCTTCTTCAGATTTTCAATACTGATGAGCGTATTATTCATATCAATTATAAATCAAACTACAAATGTAGGGAATTTTTGCTAAAATTCTAAGTACATGACAAAAGTTGAAATATCTCTTATAACTATTTAAATATCAACGAAGAAAGGTTCATTTTATTAGGGAAAGACCTTGAAATTTCGTATTTTTATAGCTGATTTTTATATAGTTATAATGAAGACGAAAAATCTCAAGGTCGAGTACAAATCTACTCAATTAATTTCAATTTTAAGTCAAAATTTAGCAGGAAAGATGAAACTTAGCCCGCATCAAGTTCTTTGGAATGTTTATTTGCGCATTGTGTAAAGTTCAAACTGTTTGTTTTGAGAAACTTGCAATTGCCTTTGAGTCAATGGTTCAATCGAATTCATCGTA